>MFSY01000019.1:30945-31217 GCA_001785175.1 Candidatus Muproteobacteria bacterium RIFCSPHIGHO2_01_FULL_65_16
CTTCTTCCTCGCCGAGGCGCAAGAGGCGCGCGAGCCGCGCCTGGCGGCGTTCGTCGTGGCCCCGGGCCGGACCCGGGCTGAGATACTGGACGCGCTGCGCCGGCGCGTGGACGAGGTGTTCCTGCCGCGGCACCTGCACCTGGTCGCGGCGCTGCCGCGCAGCACCACCGGCAAGCTGCCGCGCGAGAACCTGCTGCGGCTCCTGCGCGCGGAGACGGAAAAAAACGGCGCATCCGCAGAAAGACAAAGCAACGGCGAAACCACAGATGAAC
>MFSY01000020.1:0-729 GCA_001785175.1 Candidatus Muproteobacteria bacterium RIFCSPHIGHO2_01_FULL_65_16
CCTTTATTATGCTCCACGCGCGGTATATTTGCTCCGCCACCACCACGCGCGCAACCGGATGCGCGAGCGTGAGCTTCGAGAGCGACCAGGGTTCGTCGGCGCGCTTGCGGCATTCCTCGGACAGCCCCTCCGGCCCGCCGATGAGCAGGGCCAAATCGGTCCCGCTGGCGAGCTGTCGTTCAAGCGCCGCGGCGAGCCCTCCGGTGTCCAACTCCCGCCCCGTGCGCTCGAGCGCCACGACGCGCGCGCCCGCTGGGACCGCCGCGAGCTGGCGCGCGCCCTCCTCACGCACGAGCCGGGCTATATCCGCGCCCTTCGCGCGCCGGCCCGCGGGAATCTCGCGCAGCACCAGCCGGCACTCGCGCGGCATGCGCTTGGCGTACTCGCCGTAACCCGCCTCGACCCACGCGGGCATGCGCGTACCGACGGCGATGATGTGGATGAGCATTTATATGATCTTTTGCCGCAAAGACGCAAAGAGCGAAAAGGTTGGATTTTCAAAAACCGCCTTTCTTTGCGTCCTCCGCGTCTTTGCGGCGGAAATTCTTACTTAACCGGGGCGAACGCGCTCTGCAAAGCAACCCCGAGGGGAACCATGAAGCAGGACAACTATTTGCCGTAGTGGTAGCGACAGCTGATTACGACGACCGTCTCGCTCTCCACCCGGTAGACCAGCCTGTGTGCCTGCGTGATCCGCCGCGACCAAAAACCGGACAACTCGTGCCGCAA
>MFSY01000020.1:780-1885 GCA_001785175.1 Candidatus Muproteobacteria bacterium RIFCSPHIGHO2_01_FULL_65_16
TAGACCATTGATCTTCTTAAACACCCGCCGATCCGTCTTCTCCCAGTAGCGGTACTCTTCCTCCGCGTGCGGGGTGAACTTCGCCTTCACTTAATAACGATCTCGCGCAGTTTCCCGGCCCTGGCCTGCTTGAGACTCTCACGCAACCGTCGGACATTCTTGGGGCTGCTCAAGAGATGAGCGGTTTCTTCCAGGGCCTCGAATTCCCGGGCCGGTACGATCACAAAATTGCGTCCGTCGGTGCGCTTGACGGTAACCGGCTTCTCGGAGTCGAGCGTGTCCTCGATTACCTTGGCCGGATTGCGGCGGAAACGGCTGTACGGAATTGCGCTCATAATCAACCTCCTTCGATGCTTGAAATTATACGCCATCGGACCGGTAGTTGCCGGGCGGCAGGCACCGGGCTACTCCCCGTAGCCAGCCTCGACCCAGCCGGGCATGCGCGTACCGACGGCGATGATGTGTATTTGCATGTGAACTTCAGTTACAAGTTACAAGTTACAAGTTACAAGTTACAAGTTACAAGTAAAAACGAAAACACAATATACTTGCCACTTGCTACTTGTCACTTGCCACTTGTTACTTTACTTTGATTATTTTGGCGTCGGACCAGAGCTTTTCGAGGTTGTAAAAATCCCGCGTCGGCGCGCGCATGACGTGCACCACCACCTCGCCGAAATCGAGCAGCGCCCACTCGCCGAGGTCCACGCCCTCCACACCCACGGGCCTGCGGCCGTGCGCGCGCAGCTTCTCGATCACCTTGTCGGCGGTGGATGCGACGTGGCGGTTCGAGGTGCCGCTGACGATCACCATGTAGTCGGTGAAGTCGGACACCTTGCGCACATCCAACACCACGATGTCCCTCGCCTTGGCGTCTTGCAGCGCGTCCACAATCAGGCGGTAGAGCTTCTTTTTCGGCATCAAGAACCTCGCCCGGAATAAAGCCGGTTGGCGCGGATGTAGTCCCGGACGGCGGGCGGCAGTTGCCCCTCGACGGGTTCGCCGCGCGCGATCAGCTCGCGGATGCGCGTGGCGGAGATGTCCTGCGGCGTCACCGCCTGGTGATAAATCCTCCCGGCGCTCGACTGCGCCAGCTCGCGCGCCG
>MFSY01000020.1:1918-10601 GCA_001785175.1 Candidatus Muproteobacteria bacterium RIFCSPHIGHO2_01_FULL_65_16
GCGGGAAACGGCCAGCCGGGCCGCACCATCACCACGAGGTGCGCCAGCCCCGGCAGCCGCCGCCACTCGTGCCAGGTCTCGATGCCGGCGAAGGCGTCCGTGCCCATGAGCAGGCACATGGGGACGTCGCCCAGCTCGGCGCGCAGCGATTCCAGGGTCGGCACGGTGTACGACGGCCCGCCGCGCCTGATCTCGCGGTCGTCCACGCGCAGGCCGGGAACGCCGGCCACGGCGAGCTCGACCATCTTGAGGCGCTGCGCCGCGCCCGCGACCGGCGGCAGCCGATGCGGCGGATTGGCCGCGGGGATGAGGCGGATCTCGGAAAGCCCGAGCGCGTGCAGCACCTCGAGCGCCGGGCGCAGGTGGCCGTAGTGGATCGGATCGAAAGTACCGCCGAGAATTCCAATCATTTATTAAGTAGCAAGTTACAAGTTTCAAGTAGCAAGCAAAAAACCTCCTATCGTTACTTGTTACTTGCTACTTGCCACTTGCTACTCGCCTTTATTTTCTGACATGCCCATCGCCGAGCACGATGAACTTGACCGAGGTCAGCCCCTCGAGGCCGACGGGGCCGCGCGCGTGCAGCTTGTCGGTGGAGATGCCGATCTCGGCGCCGAGGCCGTACTCGAAGCCGTCGGCGAAGCGCGTCGAGGCGTTGACCATGACCGAGCTCGAATCCACCTCGCGCAGGAAGCGGCGCGCGCGCGAAAGGTCCTCGGTGACGATGGCGTCCGTGTGCTGCGAGCCGTACTTGGCGATGTGCTCCATGGCCGCGTCCACGTCCTCGACCACGCGGACCGCCAGGATCGGCGCGAGGTATTCCGCATACCAGTCGTCCTCCGTCGCCGCCTTGATGCCGGGCAGGATCCGGCGCGTCGCCTCGCAGCCGCGCAGCTCGACCCCCTGCTCGTGGTACATCTTGCCGAGCACGGGCAGGATTCGGTCGGCGACGGCGCGCGCCACGAGCAGCGTCTCCATGGTGTTGCAGGTGCCGTAGCGCTGGCACTTGGCGTTGAACGCGACGCGCACCGCCTTGTCGGCGTCGGCCTTGTCGTCAATGTAGACGTGGCACACGCCGTGCAGATGCTTGATCATCGGGATCGTCGCCTCCTTGCTCAGGCGCTCGATCAGCCCCTTGCCGCCGCGCGGCACGATCACGTCCACGTACTCCTTCAGCGTGACCAGCTCGCCCACCGCGGCGCGGTCGGTGGTCTCGATCACCTGCACCGCGTCCGCGGGCAGCCCCGCCTGCCTGATGCCGGCCTGGATACAGGCGGCGATCGCATGATTGGAATTAATCGCCTCGCTGCCGCCGCGCAGGATCGTGGCGTTGCCGGATTTGAGGCACAGGCCGGCGGCGTCGGCGGTGACGTTCGGGCGCGACTCATAGATGATGCCGATCACGCCGAGCGGCACGCGCATGCGTCCGACCTGGATGCCGGATGGGCGATAGTTCAAATCGGTGATTTCGCCCACCGGATCGGGAAGCGCGGCGATCTGCCTGAGACCATCGGCCATGGCCTTGATGCGCGCCGGATTCAATTCGAGCCGGTCGAGCAGCGCGGCGTCGAGCCCCTGCGCCTTTCCCGCGTCGAGGTCTTTCCTGTTGGCCGCCATCAGCGCGTCCAGCCCGCGCTCGATCTCGGCGGCCATGGCCAGGAGCGCCGCGTCCTTGGCCGCGGTCTCGGCGCGCGCGAGCACGCGCGCCGCCACGCGCGCGCGCCGGCCGACATCGGTCATGTATTCCCTAATATCCACCGCGGAGGTTTTCGTCGCTTCAGTTACGTCAGTTACAAGTAACCACAGTTACAAGCAGCAAGTTACAAGTTACAAGCAAAAAACGAAAACACAACGTACTTGCTGCTTGTTACTTGCTACTTGTAACTCGATTTTATTGTTTTCCACAACTCGAAACTTTTACGCCGCCGAGCGCAAGCGCGAGGCACTGCAATTCCCGCCACGCATCGCCCGGCAGGCGCCCCTTGATGACGCGGTCCGTCCGCGCCGCGCGGCTCAAGAGCGCGTGCCAATATCCGGGGCGGCCGCGCGCGAGCGCGTTGCCGACCAGCGGCCGGCGCCTGGCCCAGACCCGCTGCGCCTCCAGCACCTGCGCCGCGGCCCGGCCCGCCGCGACCTGGAACGACATCTGCGCCAGCGACCGCGCCTCGCGCGCGAGCGCCCACAAGACCAGCACCGGGTCCACGCCTTCCGCGCGCAGGCTGTTCAGGATCCGCAGGATGGCCGCGGCCCCGCCGCGCAGACAGGCGTCCGCCAGGGTGAACACGCTGAAACGCGCATTGTCGCCAAGATTGCCTTCGATGTCATCCAGGCTCACCTCGCCCCGGCCGAGCAGCAGCGCGAGCTTTTCGATCTCCTGCGCCGCCGCGAGCAGGTTGCCCTCCATGTGGTGCGCCAGCAACTCCGCCACGCCCGGTCCGGGCTTGAGGCCGTGCCGCGACATGCGCTGCGTGATCCAGGCCGGCAGTTGCTCCGCCTCGACCGGATAGACCGTGACCGCGACGCCCGCGCCTTCCAGCGCCTGAACCCATTTGGCGGCGCGCGCCTGCTTGTCGAGCTTGCCGGCGACGACCAGCAGGACGATGTCCGGCGGCGGCGCCGCGGCCATCTGGGTCAGAAACTTCGCGCCCGCCTCGCCGGGCTTGCCCGTGGGCAGGCGCAGCTCGATCAAGCGGCGCTCGGCGAACAGCGAGAGCGATCGGGTCGAGGCGTACAATCCGTTCCAGTCGAAGCCGGGCTCCACCGTCAGCACCTGGCGCTCGGCGCAGCCCTGCGCCTGCGCCGCCCGACGGATGGCGGCGCAGCACTCCTCCAGCAGCAGCGGCTCGTCGCCGGACAGAAGATAGATCGGCGCCAGGGCGCGTTTGAGCTGGGCCTCGAGCTGGTTGGCGTAGAGTTGCATTACGTCAGTTTCAAGTAACAAGTTTCAAGTTATAAAGTCAGCTACAAGTAACAAGTTTCAAGTTGCAAGTAAACAACAAAAACACAATGTACTTGCCACTTGCTACTTGCCACTTGTAACTTGCTACTTGCTACTTGCTACTTTACTCAGCCTTCGAACAATCTGCCGCACCACGTCGCGCCGCAGCTCGCGCCGCAGGTCCTCCTCCTCTTTTTCCTTGGCGATCACGTTCAACCGGTCGAAGGTATAGTCGCGCTGCATTCTTATGGTCTGCGCCGGCACCAGCTCCTTGCCGGCGGCGTCGGTCAGCCGGAAGCTGACCTCATATCTGACCAGGTACTCCGCCACCCGGCCGGCGGCGTCCACGGACAGCACCTGGGTGTTGAACCCTTCGCCGGACAGCCGCAGAACGGGAGCGTCGGCAGCGTCCGAGACGGTCGCGCCGGCCTCCCGCAGGGCGTCGCGCATGGCGTCCAGCAGCGGGTCGTGGACCGCCGCGCCGCCTTCCACCGCCACGCGCAGCACCGCCAGTACCTCCGGCAGTTGCGCCAGGCCGGTGCCGCGCAAATGGAAGCCGCATGAAACCAGTAGCAAGTAGCAAGTAGCAAGTAGCAAGAGAGAAGCCCTCCCGCTGTTGTTACTTGCTGCTTGTAACTTGCTACTTGCCACTTTTTTACGCTACTACGATGTTTACCAGTTTACCCGGCACTACGATCACTTTTCTGACCGCCTTGCCGGCGACGTGGCGCGCGACGTTTTCGTCCGCGAGCGCCAGCTCGCGCACCTTGTCCTCGGGCGCCTGCACCGGCACCGACACCCGCCCGCGCAGCTTGCCGTTCACCTGCACAACAATTTCCAGGTTTTCCTGCTTGAGCGCCGCGTTGTCAACCGCGGGCCAGCGCGCGTCTATCGCGGCCTCCTTGTGTCCGAGCGCGAACCAGAGCGCATGCGAGATGTGCGGCACGATGGGCGCAAGCATGAGCGCGATAAGCTCAAACGCCTCGTGGCGCACGGCGCGCGCCGGCCCGGAACCGTCGTCGAGTCTTGCGAGCGCGTTCATAAGCTCCATCACCGCGGCGATCGCGGTGTTGAACGTGCGCCGTCGGCCGATGTCGTCGGTGACTTTCGAGAGCGTCTGGTGCACGAGCCGTCGCAGGTCGCGCAGCGGCGACGGCAACTGCGACAGGTCGGTCTTGGCCGGAATCCCGGCGCCGACGTGCTCGGCCGCGAGCTTCCACAGCCGGCGCAGAAAACGGTTCGCCCCGGCCACGCCCTCGTCCGACCATTCGAGCGTGTCCTCCGGCGGCGCGGCGAACATGATGAACAGCCTGGCGGTGTCGGCGCCGTACTGGTCAATGAGCGCCTGCGGGTCCACGCCGTTGTTCTTCGACTTCGACATCGTGCCGATGCCGCCGGACTCGACGGGCCGGCCGTCGCTCTTCAGAATCGCGCCGATGCGCTGCCCTTTGTCGTCGAGCTTGACCTCCACGTCCGCCGGGTTGTAGTAGGTAATGCGACCGCTTTCTGGTTTGCGGAAGAAGATCTCGTTCAGCACCATGCCCTGGGTGAGCAACCGCGTGAACGGCTCGTCGTAGGCGACGAGCCTGAGGTCGCGCATCACCTTGGACCAGAAGCGCGAATAGAGCAGATGCAGGATCGCGTGCTCGATGCCGCCGATGTACTGGTCCACCGGCATCCAGTATTTCACGCGCTCGTCCACCATCGCTTTGCCGCTGTCCGGGCTGCAATAACGGGCGTAGTACCAGGACGAGTCCACGAAGGTATCCATGGTGTCGGTCTCGCGCCGCGCTTTGCCACCGCACTTCGGGCACACACAGTTCACGAAGTCGGCGCGCTTGATGAGCGGATTGCCGGTGCCGTCGGGCACGCAGTCCTCGGGCAGCGCCACGGGCAGGTCCTTGTCCGGCACCGGCACGTCGCCGCAGTGCGGGCAGTGAATAATCGGGATCGGGCAGCCCCAGTAGCGCTGGCGCGAGATGCCCCAGTCGCGCAGGCGGAATATCACCTGCTTGTCGCCGAGGCCCTTGGCCTTCAGGTCGGCGGCGATGGCGTCCACCGCCGCGGCGTAACCAAGGCCGTCGTATTTGCCGGAATTCACGCACACGCCATCTTTGCTCGCGTACCACTCTTGCCATGCATCGGTCGTGAACGCGACATTTCCCCCTCTCCCTCCGCCCAACGACACGCCAATGACCTGCTTGATCGGCAGCCGGTATTGTTTGGCGAAATGGAAGTCGCGCTCATCGTGCGCCGGCACGGCCATGACCGCGCCCTCGCCGTAGGCCATGAGCACATAGTTTCCGACCCACACCGGAATCGGCTCGCCGGTGAGTGGGTGCGTGACGTAGATGCCGGTGGGCATGCCCTTCTTCTCGATAGTGGCGAGATCGGCCTCCATCACGCTGCCGCGTTTGCATTCCTCGATGAACGCCGCGAGCTTCGGGTTGCTCTTCGCCGCGTGCGTCGCCAGCGGATGCTCGGCCGCCACCGCGCAGAAGGTCACGCCCATGATGGTGTCGGCGCGGGTGGTGAAGACCCAGAGCAAACCATCCTGAAGACTCTCACCAACCCCCCCTCTCCCCTTGCGGGAGAGGGCAAGGGGAGAGGGGTCGTCACCCCCCATCCCCATCCCTTCTCCCTCAAGGGGAGAAGGGGGCGAGCCGAGCGCGCTACGCGCGACTCCGTTCACTCGAAAAGCGAAGCGCACACCCACGCTCTTGCCGATCCAGTTGGCCTGCATGGTGCGCACGCGCTCGGGCCACTCGGGGAGCCGGTCGAGATCGGCCAGCAGCTCTTCCGCGTACTGCGTGATCCGGAGGTAGTACATCGGAATCTCGCGCTTCTCGATTAGCGCGCCCGTGCGCCAGCCGCGGCCGTCAATCACCTGTTCGTTGGCAAGCACGGTTTGATCCACCGGGTCCCAGTTCACCACGCCGGTTTTCTTGTAGGCGATGCCCTTTTCCAGCATGCGCAGGAACAGCCACTGGTTCCACTTGTAGTACTCGGGCTGGCAGGTGGCGAACTCGCGCTCCCAGTCAATGGCGAAGCCCAGAGACTGCAACTGCCGCTTCATGTAGGCGATGTTGTCGTAGGTCCATTTCGCCGGCGGCACGCCGTTCGCCATCGCCGCGTTCTCCGCCGGCAGCCCGAAGGCGTCCCAGCCCATGGGCTGCAAGACGTTGCGCCCCTGCATGCGCATGAAGCGCGTGAGCACGTCGCCGATGGTGTAGTTGCGCACGTGCCCCATGTGCAGCTTGCCCGATGGATACGGGAACATCGAGAGGCAGTAGTACTTCTCCCGCTTGGGATCCTCCACCGCCTTGAAGGAGCGGTGGCGGTCCCAATATTCCTGGGCGTCTGTTTCTACTTTTTCTGGCGAATAACGCTCGTCCATCGGGTATCGCGGGTGCTTGGAAAAAAATTCGAGGCTGGAAGGATACCGTATTTCGGGGGTTCGGGTCTTGCGGCGCGGGGCCAGGGAGAGGGAGAGAGGGGGGTTTGGGGACAGCTTCTAGGACTTTCCCTCGCGCAGGAGTTTTTCGAATTCCTCGGCCGGGACGGGCTTGCTGAAATAGAACCCCTGGATCGCGTCGCACTGGCGCGTGCGCAGGTAGGCCATCTGCTCCTCGGTTTCCACGCCCTCGGCGATGACCTTGATGCCGAGGCGGTGCGCCATGGCGATGATGGCGCTGACGATGGCCGCGTCGTCCGGATCGGTGATGACGTCGCGCACGAACGTGCGGTCAATCTTGAGGCTGTCAATCGGGAACCGCTTGAGGTAACTCAGGCCGGAATAGCCGGTGCCGAAATCGTCTATGGACAGCTCGATCCCCATCTCGCTCAACTCGTTCAGCGTCACGGTGGTGGCCTCGGCGTTCTGCATCAGGACGGTTTCGGTGATCTCCAGCGTCAGGTGATTCGGCTTGAGGCCGCTCGTGCTCAGCGCCTTGGCGATTTGCTGCACCAGGTTCTTTTGCCGGAACTGGCGCGCGGAGAGATTGACCGCCATGCGCAACGAGGTTCCGTTCAGGCGCCAGGACTTGTACTGGCGGCAGGCGGCGCCCAAGACCCATTCGCCGATCGGGTCTATCAGGCCGGTCTCCTCGGCCAGGGGGATGAAATGCGCCGGCTGAATGAGGCCCGCCTCCGGGTCCTGCCAGCGTATCAGCGCCTCGAGGCCGATGATGTTGCCGGATTGGAGATTCACCTGCGGCTGGTAGTGCAGCAGGAACTCGTCGCGCTCGAGCGCGCGCCGGATCGCGCCCTCCAGGCTCAGGCGCTTGTGCGCGCTGGCGGTCATTTCCGCGGTGTAGAACTGGAAGGCGTTGCGCCCCTGCTCCTTGGCGCGGTACATGGCGACCTCGGCGTTCTTGAGCAGGTTCTCGAGCTTGCGCTCGTCCAGCGGGTACAGCGTCATGCCGGCGCAGGCGGTCACGAACAGCTCGTTGCCGGCAACGAGAAACGGGTTGGTGAAGCAGTCGAGGATCTTTCCCGCCACCTGCGCCGCGTCGTCCACGCGCGCCATGTCGGCGAGCACGAAGGTGAACTCGTCCCCGCCGAGGCGGGCGATGGTGTCGCCGTCGCGCACGCAGGTCCTGAAACGCCCGGCGACTTCCTTGATCAGCTGATCCCCGACCTCGTGCCCGAGCGTGTCGTTGATGTTCTTGAAATTGTCCAGATCGAGGAGCACGACGCCGACGATCCGCGCGCGCCGGTCGGCGCCGAACATCGCCTGCCGCAGGCGGTCGCCGAACAGGTTGCGGTTGGCCAGCCCGGTCAGCTCGTCGTAATTCGCCAGATAATTCAGGCGCTCCTCGGCCTTCCTGCGCTCGGTGATGTCGCGCCCCACCCCGAGCAGCGCGATGATCTCGCCCTTCTGATTGCGCAGGGGGGTGGCGTGGGTCTCGAGCCAGCGGCGCCCGCCTTTCAGGCCGACGATCTCGAAGGTAAGCATGCCCGATTCGCCCTGGAAGACCGCCTTGTTGAGCGCCTCGAACGGCCCGCTGTGCTCCGTGGTCAGGAGATCGGGGAAATGTTTTCCGACCACCTGCCCGGGGAAATCGGCCTCGAACATGGCGAGCCCGGCGCGGTTGATCCGGAGCAGCTCGCCGTCGGCGGCGAGCAGCAACAGGCACTCCGGCTCGGTCTCGATGATGGTGCGCAGGAAATTCTCGCTCTCGCGCAACGCCTCCTGCGCCTGGCGGCGCTCGCGCCGGATCGCGGCCTCCTTGATCTCGCGCTCGACCGCCGGCGGCAGGCGCGCCAGCTTGTCCTTCATGACATAGTCGTGGGCGCCGGCCTTCATCGCCGCAACCGCGGCGTCCTCGCCGATGTTGCCGGAGACGATGATGAACGGCAGATCCAGCCCCTTTTCCTGCATGACCGCGAGCGCGCCGAGGGAGCTGAACCGGGGCATGCTGTGGTCGGACAATATGACGTCCCAGCTCCCGGCCTCGAGCGCGCGCCGCATGTCTTCCGCCGTCTCGACGCGCTCGAACACGACCGCGCGCGCGCCGCGCAGCGCGCGCACGACCAGTTCCGCGTCGTCCGCGGAATCCTCGACTATCAGCACGCGCAGAGGCCTGTTGTTCATGGGTCGTGGCCGGCCGGAAGGCCGGTCTATTTCCTCCCGCCCTTGTTGTTTTTATTGTTTCTCTTGGCCGCCGGCGGCGGCTCGTTCAGTACCAGCCAGTACATCCCGAGCTGGTGGGCGGCGTGCACGAACTGGTCGAAATCCACCGG
>MFSY01000020.1:10650-15661 GCA_001785175.1 Candidatus Muproteobacteria bacterium RIFCSPHIGHO2_01_FULL_65_16
TGCTCCTCCTTAGAGGAGGTCATGATCACCACGGGTATGAGCTTGGTGCGCTCGTCGGCGCGGATGCGGCGCAGCACCTCGAGCCCGTCCACCTTGGGCAGCTTCAGGTCCAGCAGGATGACCTGGGGCGAGACGTTCATGTCGCGCGCGGCGTGGCGGCCGGTGCCGAACAGGTACTCCAGCGCCTCGGCCCCGTCGCGCACCACCACCACATTGTTGCTGATGTGGTTCTTCTTGAAGGCGCGCAGCGTCAGCGCCTCGTCGTCCGGGTTATCCTCCACCAGCAGTATTATTTTTTCCTCGACAACCATTGCCTTCCTCCTGTTGTTGTAATTTAAAGCGTGAAATAGAAAATCGCGCCCTTGTCCACCACCCCTTCGGCCCAGACGCGGCCGCCGTGGCGGTGAATGACGCGCTGCACCGTGGCCAGCCCGATCCCGGTGCCGGGATACTCGCTGTGGCTGTGCAGGCGCTGGAAGGCGCCGAACAGCTTGTCGGCATAGGCCATGTCGAAGCCCACGCCGCTGTCGCGCACGAAATACGCGGTCGCGCCGTCGTGATTGACGGCGCCGAACTCGATCCGCGCGGGATCGCGCCGGGACGTGAATTTCCAGGCGTTGCCCAGCAGGTTCTCCAGCGCCACGTGCAGCAGGCTGCGGTCGCCGCGCACCCTGATTCCCGGGGCGATGTCGAACTCGACGTTGCGCTCCGGCTCGACCCGGCGCAACTCCCCGACGATCTCCTGCGCCATGGCGCTCAGGTCGGCTTCCGCATACGTCATCTCGCTGCGCGCGATGCGCGAAAGCCGCAGCAGGTCGTCAATCAACTGCCCCATGCGCTGGCTGGCGGAACGCACGCGCTTGAGATGATCCCGCCCCTGGTCGTCGAGCGCGCCGGCGTAGTCCTGCGCCAGGATCTGGCTGAAGCCGTCCATGCTGCGCAGCGGCGCGCGCAGGTCGTGCGAGACCGAATAGCTGAATGATTCCAGCTCCTTGTTCGCGGACTCGAGCTGGGCGGTGCGCTCCTCGACCCGTTGCTCCAGCTCCAGGTTCAGCCGGCGCAGATCCTCCTCCGCCTCCCGGCGCTTGTTGTCGGTCCGGTGCAGGGACAACGAGGTCGAGCGGACCAGAAACATGAATACTATGACATTCAGCGTCGCGAACAGCGCCAGGCCGAATTCGGTGTCATATAGTCCCGCCCGCTGACCGAGCAATCGCAGCCAGCCGAGGAACGGCGGCACCACGACGGCCGCCGGCAGCAGGTAGCGCGCCATCAGGCCGCCGGCGCTGTCGCTGCTTATGACCGCCATCAGGCCGCGCTCCGGCCGCGCACACAGGATGCCGACCGCGAGCACGATGAACGTGAGCACCGTGTGCAACGCCATGGACGAATAGGGGGTGAACTGGAACAGCGACTGGATATCGTAGGCGTAGCCGATGAGCGCCAGCAGCGAGATGAAGCCCGCGATCACGGCGAAAAATTCCGCCGGCCGATGGCCGCGGATGGTTTCGCTGTCCAGGAGCAGCAGGGCGCAGCCGACCAGGACCAGACTTATCGCGGTGTTCGGCGCCATCCGGCCGGGGGAGAAAACCCCGATCGCGCCCGGGTCGTCCTTGAACAAGAGCTGATCAATCCCGAGATTCCAGCCGGGGAGGTATTCACCGAGCGTCAGCGCGCCGATCAACGTGACCAGCGCCGCGAGGACCAGCGCCCATGCGCGCCGCCGGGCGCGAGCCGCGCCCTCGCTCCCCGGCTGCAACAGCCAGAGCGCCGCGCCCGCCAGCACGAAGGCCAGCGCCGTGTTGGCCTTCATCGAGGCCAGGTTCGGAGAGAGGCTTTTAAAAAACGAAATGCCCAGCGCCCAGCCGGCAAGCACGATCACGCCGACAACGACGCTCGCGGCCGCGGCGATGCGCGAGGTGAGGCGGAAGGAGTCGTGGAGGCGCGTGTCGGTACCCGAGGTCATCTTCCGACCTCGCCGCGGGTCAGGCGCGGCGCCTTCAGGATCATCCGGCGATGAATCCAGAAGGCGCGTCAGCCAGACACCGATATGCCGCGCCTGCTCGTGAATGAATAATGGGACATGTCCACCTACCTCCTTGGCCAGCAAGCCGCCCCCCGATAGGTCAACAAAAAACCGGAATGATTATTAATTAATAGTAAACCGCCGAAGGCAAGTCCATTTGGCGCCAGTGGTACCCCGGCGCCGACTAAAGAACATGTTTTTCAATACATTACCGCCCGTGTGGGCTTATTTTCCAGCTTTCGCATCATATTTCTTTATGACCGTGTCCGTCAGATCCGGGCCGTCCTCGGCGTAGAGCACCGGCATCTGGTTCTTTTCGAACACCAGCATCAGCTTTTCCTGCCGGGCGATCTCGCCGACGATGCCGCCGATCTCGGCCATGGCCTTCTGGGTGTACTCCGCGTCCTTCTGGTTCACCTCGCGCTGCGCCTCCTGCGTCAGCTTCTGGTAGGCCTCCGCCTTCTGCTGGAAGTCACGCTGCCGCTCCTTCTTCCGCGCCTCGGTCAGCGTCAGTTGCTCCTTCTCATAAGCCGCCTGCATGTCCTTGAGCTTCTGTTCCTCCCGGGCGAGCTGATCCTTCTTCTGCTTGGTCAGCTTATCCAGCTCCACCTTGTAGTGCTTGCCGGCCTTGCTCTCGGCGAATACCTTGCGCACGTTCACGTAGCCGAACCGCGCCTTATCCGCCTTATCCTCGGCCGACGCAACACCGGCCGTCGCCGTGAACAACACCGCGATCACCGCGGCCATCGCAATCACATTTCTCACTTGTCGCTCCTCTGCATTTGTTGGGTTTCGCTGCGCTCAACCCAACCTACCAATCCGAATAAGAAGTCTTCGCCGCAAAGAACGCAAAGAATAATCTGTGGATTATCCGATGCTTTTCTTTGCGCCCTTTGTGCTGTGCAGGACGCACGAATGTCGCGGGCGCGAACCTGTAGCCCTACTCGCTGCGCTCGTTCGAACCTACCAATCCGAATAAGAAGTCTTCGCCGCAAAGAACGCAAAGAATAATCTGTGGATTATCCGATGCTTTTCTTTGCGCCCTTTGTGCTGTGCAGGACGCACGAATGTCGCGGGCGCGAACCTGTAGCCCTACTCGCTGCGCTCGTTCGTCCTGCCTTATGACAGGCGCAGGAGCGACCGTCTTTGCGGCAAATAATCATACTTAAATCAAAACTTCCCTAGGCTAACACGGCAACCGACCGGCGTCATCCCGCGCGCCGCAAACGGAACCATCCGTAGCCGAGCATCGCCGCGAGCACCAGCAGCACCGGAAGATTTCCGAGCCGCACATAGGGCGTGGCCCCCTGCATGGGCCGGGCCTCGCCCGTGAGCACGAAGGTCTGGAACTGCGGCGAGCGCGCGACGATCCGCCCGCGCGCGTCAATGACGGCGGAGACGCCGTTCGTGGTCACGCGCAGCATGTAGCGGCCGGTCTCGAGCGCGCGCATGCGCGACATCTCGAGGTGCTGGTGCGGCGCGAACGAGTCGCCGTACCAGGCGTTGTTGGTCGCGTTGACCAGCAGCTCCGCCTGCGGCAGCGAGCGGATCAGCTCCTCGCCGAAGATGTCCTCGTAGCAGATGGCCACGGCCGCCGCGCGCCCGGCGACCGCGAGCAGCGGCTGATCCTCGGGGCCGGGGCTGAAGCCGGACATGGGCAGGTCCAGGGCGGCGATAAGACCGCGCAGCCACTGCGCCAGCGGCACGTAGTCGCCGAACGGGACCAGATGGCGCTTGTGGTAGAAGCCATCGTCCGCGCCCAGGCTCAGCATGCTGTTGTAATAGCGCCGCGTCTGCAGATCCATGACCGGCAGGCCTATCAGAAGGTCGGTGCCGTGCGCGCGCGCCGCGCGCGCGAGCGGCGCGAGATAACTATCGGCCACCTGATGGTGAAACGCGGTGACGGCGCCTTCCGGCCAGATGACGAGGTCGTCGCCCCAGCGGGCGCGGGTGAGCCCGGCGTAGAGGTCGAGCGTGGGCTGCAGGAGCTCCGGCCGCCACTTGGTGTCCTGCGGGATGTTGCCCTGCACCAGGCTCACGCGCAGGGCCGCGCCGGACGGCTGCGTCCACTGCCACTGGGCCGCGAGCAGGCCGCCGCCCCAGACGGCGGCGAGCGCGACGAGGCAGGCCAGACGCGCGCGCCCGCGCAGGCGCAGCACACCGAGCAGCAGCCCCGCGCTCGCGGCCACGGCGAGCGATACGCCATAGACGCCCACGAGCGGCGCGTAGCCGCCGAGCGGCGAGCCGATCTGGCTGTAACCGAGATTGAGCCACGGGAAGCCGGTCAGGAACCAGCCGCGCCACCACTCGAACAACACCCAGCCGGCGGGCAGCGCCAGCAGGTACTTCGGCCAACCGTTCCCGGGGAAGATGCGCGCGGCGAGGTAACCGAGCAGGGCCGGATAGAGCGCGAGGATCGAGACGAACAGGCCGGTCAGGAACAGCGCCAGCGCCACGCCGGAATGGCCGAAGTCGTGAATCGCCACGTAGATCCACGACACGCCGACGCCGAACATCCCGAGCCCGAACAGAAACCCGCGCCATGCGGCGCGCGCCGGCGCGGCGTCCAGCCACAGCGCGAACAGCACGGCGGGCGCGAGGATCGCGAGCGGGAAGATCCCGAGCGGCGCGAACGCAAGCGGCGCGAACGCCCCGGCGCCGAACACCATCAGGTCCGCGCCCGCGGGCGAACGCAGGAATGTGAGTTTGGGATACAAGCCGGGAAACCTTAGCACAAGCCGGAATGGCGCGCCCTATAGGCTGAAAGGATGGTTTTCACCGCGGAGGCGCAGAGACGCGGAGAAAAGGCAACGGCGGAACCACGTATGAACACAGATTTAAGAAACAAAAGAATAGAACCGCAGATAAACGCAGATGAACGCGGATAGGAAATAAATAAAGCTATCAGCTAAGTGAGCTATCAGCGATCAGCTAAATGAGCGATCAGCTATCAGCTATAGGGCGCGCCATTCCGGCTTGTGCTAA
>MFSY01000021.1:0-712 GCA_001785175.1 Candidatus Muproteobacteria bacterium RIFCSPHIGHO2_01_FULL_65_16
AAAGTCACCTGCCGTGGGTCAGCCACCCACAAGTACACGCCGCCCGAAGGGCGGCTCGATAGCGATTACTGTACCGCCCAGGAATCAATCTGCATCTTGTCGACGCTGAAGCCGAGCTCGAGCGCGGGATAGAAGCCCTCGGCGTTGGGCAGGACGCCGCCGCTCAGGACTATGAGCGACGGCGCGCCGCGCAGCGCGGTGAACGGCTTCCAGCCGTCCTTGGTGCGCGCCACGAGCGGCTCCTCCACGAGCATGAAGCGCGGCATCCACGCCGCCGCGGTTTTGTCCGTGAAATAGCGGATGTGGATGATGGCCAGGAGCACGCGCTCCGCCCCGGCCGCCCCGGTGCCGCGATACAAGGCTACCAGCCGGTCGCCGGGACGGTTTTCCGACCTGATGCCGTGTCCCGGCCGGACGATCCATTTGTCCTGCGGCTTGCCGCGCTCGGGGGAGAGGAACACGCCCGCCACGGCCTCGACGTTCACGCCCACGGGCTTGCCGGCTTCCGCGTGCTCCAGCACCAGCAGCACGGGAACCGCGGCACCGGCCGGCGCCGCGCCGCCGAGCAAAAGCGCGGCGCAAAAAAACAACGGGTACGCTATTCGGGCCACGGTGTGATCAATTCGGCGGCAGCGACCGCTTGCGGCGGTTCTCGTCAATGGCGACGTAGGTCAGCGTCGCGTCGGTCACCAGCACGCGCTCGCCGGGGTCG
>MFSY01000021.1:757-7943 GCA_001785175.1 Candidatus Muproteobacteria bacterium RIFCSPHIGHO2_01_FULL_65_16
AGCGTCGCGTCGGTCACCAGCACGCGCTCGCCGGGGTCGGGCGAGCGCCAGCCGCGCTCGGCGTAGACCTTGACGTCCACGGTGATGGAGGTGGCGCCGGTTTTGATGATCTTGGCGTAGAAGCTCACCACGTCGCTCACGAACACCGGCTTCTTGAAGTAGAACGAGTTCACCGCCACGGTGACGATGCGCCCCTTGGCGCGGCGGCCGGCGACGATCGAGCCGGCGATGTCCACCTGCGCCATGATCCAGCCGCCGAAGATGTCGCCCGCGGCGTTGGTGTCCGCCGGCATCGGCACCAGACGCAGCGTGGGTTGTTCGTCCTGCGGCAAGGTGTCTTCAGCCACGTCGCCTCCTTGAGTTAGGGCTCTGATTAAGTATGATTATTTGCCGCAAAGACGCGAAGGGCGCAAAGAAAAGCATCGGATAATCAACAGAAAAATCTTTGCGTTCTTTGTGCTGTACCGGGACGTACGAATGTCGCGCGGGACAGGATGTCGGGAGCGACCGTCTTTGCGGTGATAACTTCTTATTCAGAGGCTCCTTTAGGACATCGGCCCGCCGCTTTATGGGCCATCGGTTTTCAGTTATAGCGCCATTCCGCCGGCAACGGAAGCGCCGTGGATGGCTCTGCGGTTACAGGAATATTATCCCGGTCGCACCAGCTCGCCGGTGGCGGCGTCGCGGATCGGCGTCGGCGCGGGCGCGCCGCCGACCATACCCGGTACCACATAATCCACCGATTTGCCGAACCGGCGCCGGACCTCGTGGTGGCTGCGTGCGGGCGCTTCGCCGGCGCGGTTGGCGCTGGTGGAAATGATGGCCATCCGCGCCGCGCGGCACAGCGCCGCCGCCTGCGGGTGGGCCGTGATCCGCACGGCGATGCGCATATTGGAGCCGGTGATCCAGCGCGGCGTGCCTGTCTTGGGTTCGAGCAGCCAGGTGTGCGGGCCGGGCCAGGTGGCGAGTACCTGCGGCGGGATTTCGGCCACGTAGGGCGCGAGTTGCTTCACGTCTGCGGCGATAAGAATCAGTCCCTTGCTCATCAGTCGGCGCTTGAGGCGCAGCAGCTTGATCACCGCGGCGCGGTTGAAGGGGTCGCAGCCGAGACCGAAGCAGTATTCGGTGGCGTAGGCGACGACCCCGCCCCGGCGGATGATCGTGGCTGCTTGTTGCAGCGCGCCGGAGTACAAATCTACTTCCCGAACTTCTTGCGCACCGCCTCGTTCTTGGCGAGCACCTCGGCGGCGTTGGCCTGGCGCTCATGGACCAGTCGTTGGGCGAGCTCCTGGTCGGACAGCGCCAGGATCTGGGCCGCGAGCAGGGCGGCGTTCCTGGCCCCGGCCTTGCCGATGGCCATGCAGGCCACCGGGATGCCGCCCGGCATCTGCGCGATGGAGAGCAGCGCATCCTGCCCCTTCAGGGGACCCGTCTCCATGGGGACACCGATCACCGGCTTGGTGGTGAGCGCCGCGACCACGCCGGCAAGATGCGCCGCCATGCCGGCGGCGGCGATGAACACGGCGCCGCCGCGCGACTCCGCGTCCCTGACGTAGGCGTGGGTCGCGTCCGGCGTGCGGTGGGCCGAGAGCACGTTGACCTCGCGCGCGATTCCGAGCTTGTCGAGCGTCTCGACGCAGGCCTGCATCGTGTCCAGGTCCGAGTCCGACCCCATCAGGATGGCGACGAAGGGCTTGGTCATAACTAATTCACAGGATTAACAGGATTAAAGCAATTTTTTGAAGTGAAGTAATCCTGTGAATCCTGAAAAATCCTGTTAATCCTGTCTATTGTTGTTTTTCCCGGGCGATCGCGCGCCAGCCGATGTCGCTGCGGTACTGCGCGCCGTTCCAGTGAATGCGTCGTACCGCCTCGTACGCCCGCTTCTGCGCCGCGCCCACTGTAGCGCCGAGGGCTGTGACGCACAACACCCGCCCGCCGCTGGTGACGACGGCGGCATCCTTCAGCGCCGTGCCGGCGTGAAAGACCTTGCAGTCCGGATCGTCCCGCGCGGGAAGCCCGGCTATTGCATCGCCCTTGTCATATGAGCCCGGGTAGCCGCCCGCGGCCATGACCACGCCCAGGGCAGCGCGCGGGTCCCATTCCGCCTCGGCCCTGTCGAGCCTCCCGTCAAGCGCGGCCTCGATGAGCTCGATAAGATCGGAACGAAGCCGCAGCAGGATCGGCTGGGTTTCGGGATCGCCGAAGCGGCAATTGAATTCGAGCACCTTCGGGATTCCGTCCGGCGTGATCATCAGCCCGGCATAGAGAAAGCCGGTGTACGGGCGGCCTTCCTGTTTCATGCCGCGCACCGTGGGCTCGATCACCTCGCGCATGATGCGTTCGTGCGCGGCCGGCGTCACCACCGGCGCCGGCGAATACGCGCCCATGCCGCCGGTGTTCGGGCCGTGGTCGCCGTCGAGCAGGCGCTTGTGGTCCTGCGAAGTGGCGAGTGGAAGAATGTATTCACCATCCGCCATGACGATAAAACTCGCCTCCTCGCCTTCGAGAAACTCCTCGATCACCACGCGATGGCCGGCCTCGCCAAAGGCGTTGCCGGCAAGCATGTCGCGCGCGGCTCGGGCGGCCTCGTCCACGGTCTGCGCGATGACCACGCCCTTGCCGGCGGCGAGGCCGTCGGCCTTGACCACAATGGGAGCACCGACCTTCTTGGTATAAGCAACGGCGGCCTCAACATCGGTGAAATTGCCGTAAGCGGCGGTGGGGATGCGGTGGCGCGCGAGGAAATCCTTGGCGAAGGCCTTGGAGCCCTCGAGTTGGGCGGCGTCCTTCGTGGGTCCGAAGCAGCGCAGGCCGGCCGCCTTGAACCGGTCCACGACGCCGAGCACCAGCGGCGCCTCGGGGCCGACAATGGTGAGACCGATCTTGTTTTGTTGCGCGAAGCGCAGCAGCCCGTCCAGGTCTTCCGCGCCGATAGCGACGTTCTCGCACTTGGGCTCACGCGCGGTGCCGGCGTTGCCGGGGGCGACGTAGACCTTCTCGGCCCTGGGCGACTGCGCCGCCTTCCACGCCAGCGCATGCTCGCGCCCGCCGCCGCCGATGACGAGAACTCTCATAAGAGTTCTTGACGCAAAGGCGCAAAGACGCAAAGAAATACGAAAAGAGTATGCATGCTTAGTTCCCCTTTGCTTCTCTTTGCGCCTTCGCGCCTTCGCGCCTTTGCGTCAAATGATCATATTCAATGCCGGAAATGCCGCATGCCGGTGAACACCATGGCGATGCCGTGCTGGTCCGCGGCCG
The DNA here is from genome assembly GCA_001785175.1 of Candidatus Muproteobacteria bacterium RIFCSPHIGHO2_01_FULL_65_16. Classification (GTDB taxonomy): domain Bacteria; phylum Pseudomonadota; class Gammaproteobacteria; order Acidiferrobacterales; family Sulfurifustaceae; genus MFSY01. The sequence goes on from MFSY01000021.1 coordinate 4,019, forward strand.
CGATGACTTCCTGGTCGCGCATCGAGCTGCCCGGCTGGATCACGGCGGTGACGCCGACCTCGGCCGCCTGGTCGAGGCCGTCGCGGAACGGGAAGAAGGCGTCCGAGGCCATGACGCTGCCGCGCACCTCGAGCCCGGCGTCGGTGGCCTTGATCGAGGCGATGCGGGCGCTGTAGACGCGGCTCATCTGGCCGGCGCCGACGCCGATGGTGCGTCCCTCCTTGCAGTAGACGATGGCGTTCGATTTGACGAACTTCACCACCTTCCAGGCGAACAGCAGATCGCGCAACTCCTGCTTGGTCGGCGCGCGCTTGGTCACGACCTTCAGGTCTTTCTCCGGCACCACGCCGTGATCGGCGTCCTGCACCAGCAGTCCGCCGGCGACGCGCTTGAAGTCGAGCGCCGCCGGGCGCCGGTCGCCCCAGGCGCCGCATTCGAGCACGCGCACGTTGGGCTTGGCCGCGAGCGCCGGCCTGGCGTCCTCGTTCACGGCCGGCGCGATGATCACCTCGACGAACTGGCGCTCGAGGATGGCCCTGGCGGTGGCGGCGTCGAGCGCGCGGTTGAAGGCGATGATGCCGCCGAAGGCGGAGGTCGGGTCGGTGATGTAGGCGTGCTTATACGCCTCCAGCGCGCTGTCGGCGATGGCCACGCCGCAGGGGTTGGCGTGCTTGACGATGACGCACGCGGTCTCGTCGAATGATTTCACGCACTCGAGCGCCGCGTCGGCGTCGGCGATGTTGTTGTAGGACAGCTCCTTGCCCTGCAGCATGCGCGCGGTGGCGACGCCGGCCTCGGCCGGGTGGTGCTCGACGTAGAGCGCGGCCTTCTGGTGCGGGTTCTCGCCGTAGCGCAGCCGCATGGAGCGGGCAAACTGCATGTTTAGGGTGCGCGGGAAGTCGGCGCGCGCGCCGTCCGGATCCATCGCGCCCAGGTAATTGGCGATGGCGCCGTCGTAGCGCGCGGTGTGCTCGAAGGCCTTGAGCGCGAGCCGGTAGCGCAGGTCGGCGCTCACGGCGCCGTGGTTGCGCCGCATCTCATCCAGCACCGCGGCGTAGTCGGCGCGGTCCGCGACCACCGTGACGGCGGCGTGGTTCTTGGCCGCGGCGCGCAGCAGGGTGGGGCCGCCGATGTCTATGTTTTCCACCGCCTGTTCCTGCGTGCAGCCCGGCCGCGACACGGTCTCCTCGAACGGGTAGAGATTCACGACGACGAGGTCAATCGGCGGGATGTGATGCTCGCGCAGCGCGGCGACGTGGCGGTCCTGATCGCGCCGGGCGAGGATGCCGCCGTGGATCTTGGGGTGCAGGGTCTTGAGGCGCCCGTCCAGCAGCTCGGGAAAGCCGGTGTAGTCCGACACCTCGATCGCCTTGATGCCGCCGCCGGCGAGCAGCCCGGCGGTGCCGCCGGTGGACAGGATCTCGACGCCCTGCGCCTGCAGTGCGCGCGCGAATTCGACGACGCCGTTTTTGTCCGAGACGCTGATCAGAGCGCGCTTGATGGCTGGCATGGGGGCCGATTATAAACCACGTGACGGCAGGAAATCCCGGCCGGCGACGCGCCGGGCGCGGCGGACGATCGGGCGGATCAGCCGATCTTGTGCCGCTTCAGCTTTTTGCGCAGGGTGTTGCGGTTGATGCCGAGGATCTCGGCCGCCTTGCACTGGTTGCTCTTGGCGTGGCGCATGACGATCTCGAGCATCGGCCGCTCCACTTCGTGGATCACCATCTCGTAGATGCCGCTGACCTTCTCGCCGTTGAGGTCGTGGAAGTAGCGCTCCAGCGCGCTCTTCACGCACGTGGCCACCGGCCCTTTGCGATCTTTTGTCATGCCGCCAGTCCCACGGCGTTAATCCGCCGGTCAAAGAATTCGCGCACCATGGCGGTCTGCTCGTCCGCAGTCTGCGCGCCGTTGACCAGGCGGCGGAACAGCGCCCCGCCGCGGAGTCCCTTGCTGTACCAGGAGATGTGCTTGCGCGCCACGCGCACGCCGGTGTGGGCGCCGTAGAAGGCGTAGAGATCGTCCAGGTGCGCCAGCAGGGTGTCGCGCACCTCGCCGAGCGCGGGCCGGGGCCGCGTGGCGCCGGTGGCCAGAAAGTGGACTATCTCGCTGAAAATCCAGGGATTTCCCTGCGCGGCGCGGCCGATCATGAGACCGTCGGCGGCGGTCGCGCGCAGTACCTGGGCGGCCTTCTCCGGGCCGTCAATGTCGCCGTTGGCGATGACCGGGATTTTCACCGCGGCCTTGATCGCGCCGATGGTGTCGTACTCGGCCGTGCCCTGAAACAGATCGGCGCGCGTGCGCCCGTGGACCGTGAGCGCCTGGACGCCGGCGTCCTCGGCGATGCGCGCGACGCGCACGCCGTTCCTGTTGGCGCGGTCCCAGCCGGTGCGGATCTTGAGCGTGACTGGAACCGCGACGGCGCGCACGACCGTTTCGAGAATGCGCGCGACGAGCGCCTCGTCCTTGAGCAGGGCCGAGCCCGCCATGACGTTGCAGATTTTTTTCGCCGGGCAGCCCATGTTGATGTCAACGATCTGCGCGCCGCGCTCGACGTTGTGGCGCGCGGCCGCGGCGAGCAGCGCGGGATCGGCGCCCACGATCTGCACCGCGCGCGGCTCGGATTCGCCTTCGTGATCGGCGCGCCGCCGCGTCTTCGCGCTGCCCCACAGGAGCGAGTTCGATGCGACCATCTCGGACACGGCCATGCCGGCGCCGAGCCGGCGGCACAGTTGGCGGAACGGCCGGTCGGTGACGCCGGCCATGGGCGCGAGCAGCAGATTGTTTTTGAGTGTATAGGGTCCGATTCTCATGTCGGATCTCTCTACCCTTTCAGCGAGGAAAGGCGCGCATCATAACCAAAAAAACCGCGCAGGGGGAAGAGGGGAGCGACAAACGGCCGGGAAATCGCGGCCGGCGAGGATTATCGCGCGCCGGGAGTTTCAGGTGAATTAAGAAATCCTTATTTATCCGCAGATTACGCAGATTAAAAATGCTGGAACCGCAGATGCACACAGATAAACACAGATTGAAACTTTATTGTTGGAACCGCGGAAGAAGAAAAGCTTTATCCGCAGATTAACGCAGATTTACGCAGATTTAAAAAAACAACATTGAACCGCCAAGACGCCAAGAACGCCATGAGAACGAATTCTTTTATCCGCATTATCTGTCGCTCTCTTATCAGCGTTTATCTGCGGTTTCGTTAAGCATTATTGGAACCACAGCTTTGCCTTTTGATCCTTCTTATCCGCGTTCATCTGCGGTTTCGCCGTTGCCTTTTCTCCGCGTCTCTGCGGTGAAAATCATCCTTCCGGCAGTTTTTAGAGGCTCCCGTATCCGTTCTATGTCGTTACGGCGCGAGCAGCCGGATTTCGTAGCCGGTGGCGCTGTCGTTGGGAGTGGTGACATCCAGCAATGTGTTCACCAGCACATTGGGAGACAGCAAGCTGTTGCTCGCGGCGCGCGCCGGCCCCAGATATTCCCGCGGCGCGAAGGCGCGGCGCGCGACGACCTGCCCGGCGCTGTCGGTCAGGCTGACCTCCATCAGCGGATAAGGCTGGCCGCGGGGCGCGCGGTTGACCAGCGTCGCCCGGATGCGCAGCGCGTTTTCGTATTTCGGATGCGGCGCGATCGTGGTCTGGGTCAGCTCGATCAAGCGGACGTCCCGGGGCGGGCGGATTTCGCATTCGAGCCGGCGGCAGAACTCCGCCACCAACGGGTGCAAGGTCGGATTCAGCGCCAGCTCGTCGCGGTAATAATAAGTGAACTGGCCCGCAAGCAGCCCGAGCAGCAGCAGGCATCCCAAGGCCCAGAAAAAAGGGCGCGTGCGCGACCGGCCCTTGCCCAGCAGGCCCAGGTCAGTGACCGTGGGAATGTCGGCGCCCGGAGCTGTCGTGTCCGCCTTATCCGTTTGCGATTTTTT
>MFSY01000021.1:7985-10055 GCA_001785175.1 Candidatus Muproteobacteria bacterium RIFCSPHIGHO2_01_FULL_65_16
CGGCCCGGCGCCTTCCGTGGTGCGCGGACTTACCGGCCGGCGCGTCGGCCGTGTCGGAGACATCTTCCGGCGCGGGCTCGTTATCCGGCAGCGCTTCGATCAGGTGCCGATCGGCGCGGAACACGGCCGTGCATTTTCCGCAACGCACCAAACCGTCACGCGCCGCAAGCTGTTCCTGATTGATGTTGAAGGTCGTCCGGCATTCCGGGCACTTGGTGTACATTTAATCCCCGTCCGTCGTTTTCCGCCCGGCCAGCAGCACCCACTCGCCGCGCGCGCGGGTTTCGAGGGCGAAATGGGCCGCGTAGTGCGCGCGCACCTCGTCCGCCTGGTCGGCGAGCAGCCCCGCCAGCGCCAGCAGGCCGCCCGGCTGCACCAGCCGGGTCAGGCGCGGGGCGAGCGCGATCAGAGTCTGCGCCAGGATGTTGGCCACGACAATATCCGCGCGCTGATGCGTGGGCAAGGATTCGGGCGGCAGTGCATGGTAACGGTCGGCCACGCCGTTGCGCCGCGCGTTTTCGCGGCTTGTATCCATGGCGCGCGCGTCGTAATCCACCCCGTAGGCCATGGCCGCGCCGAGCTTCAGCGCCGCGATCGCCAGGATCCCCGAGCCACAGCCGTAATCAACGATGGTTTTGTGCGCGAGCTCCTGTTCGGCCAGCCATTCGAGACAGAGCGCCGTGCTCTCGTGCGTCCCGGTGCCGAAGGCCAGCCCCGGGTCGAGAATGACGTTGACGGCATCGGGCTCGGGCGGCGCGCACCAGCTCGGGCAGACCCACAGATTTTTGCCGACGCGCTGCGGCTGATAGCGCTCCATCCAGGTGCGCTCCCAGTTCTGGTCAGGGAGCGTAGCGACACGCGATTCTAAAGACGTCGTAATACCGGTATGGCGCTTGAGGCTGTCGAGAACCTCCGGGATGGAAGTCTGCTCCGGGAACAGGCCGGTGACCTGCACCTGCGACCACAGCTGGTTTTGCTCCCACTGAGTCTCGAATACGGGCTCGTCGCCGGCATCCTGGAGCGTGACCGAGATCGCGCCCAGTCCCTCCAGCGCTTCGGCGAGCGCCCGCGCCTGGTTGCGGTCCGCGCGCAATTTCAGTTCGAGCCAGGGCACGAATCGGGCCTGTCGGACGGTGTCGAGCAGAGCGGCGCCCACCCTTGTGCATACGCGTGATCCATTGAAAATCAACGGGATAAATTGACCGTGCGAATTATACGGCGTGGAGTGCTAGATTACATTGCGGCCTTGAAACGGATTTGTAGTCGGCCGGTCCCGCAACGCCGCTCGCGCTCGTGAGTGGCGAAAGTTTTTTCCTTGATCACGACAGCGGTTGGTTTTTCTACCGATTCAACAGCGGTTCAATTGTCTACAGGAGGCCAGCAATGAACAGCAATCGAATCTCGCGCCGCTCCATCCTCAAAGGCGCCATCGTCGGCGCCGTTGTGCTTGGGTTCGACCCCTTAGGCCGGTCGTGGATCACGGCCGCCTCTGCACAGCCCGGCATAGAGCTGCCACCGCTCGACGGCGTGCTCTTGACCGACCCGGCGACGCTGACCGCGGCCGCCGACGATTTCGGTCACATTGTGCACCGACTCCCGATCGCCGTGCTCAAGCCCGGCTCGGTCAAAGACATCGTTCACATGGTGCGCTACGCCCGCCGGCAAGGGCTCAAGATCGGCGCGCGTGGCCAGGGGCACACGGCCTTCGGCCAATCCCAAGTCGAGGCCGGCATCGTCATAGACATGAGCACTCTAAATACGGCTCCGGTCGTCACCGGCGATCGCGCCGACGTCCGCGCGGGTGTGATGTGGCGCGATCTGCTGTCGGCGACGCTGCCCCACGGATTGACCGCGCCGGTCCTCACCGGTTACGTCGGGCTCTCGGTCGGAGGGACGCTGTCGGTGGGCGGCATCGGCGGCGGCAGTTTTCGCTACGGGGCGCAGGTTGACAACGTGCTCGAGCTCGAGGTGGTGACTGGCGAGGGCCGGCTTGAGGTGTGCTCGGCCACAGAAAAGTCCGACCTCTTCGAGGCGGTGCTGGCGGGGCTCGGCCAGTGCGCGATCATCATC
>MFSY01000021.1:10071-10314 GCA_001785175.1 Candidatus Muproteobacteria bacterium RIFCSPHIGHO2_01_FULL_65_16
TGATCCCGGCGCACACGCAGGCCCGCGTCATGAATCTGTTCTACGCGGATCTGCACACCATGCTCCAGGACGAGCGCATTCTCGTCGCCGACGGACGATTCGATGAATTGGTCGGCTTCGTCGTGCCGTCCCCCGCGGGTGGCTGGGCGATGTTCATCACCGCAGCCCGCTATTTCACGCCTGCTGAAGGCCGAGAGGTTCACCCGGCCGTTGCTCCGGGTCCCCGACGAAGAGGTTTTCTTT
>MFSY01000021.1:10322-25316 GCA_001785175.1 Candidatus Muproteobacteria bacterium RIFCSPHIGHO2_01_FULL_65_16
AGCTATGCGGGGGACGTTCTCGCCACCTTGACGCCCGCTGATCTGGGCCCCGACATGCCGATTTTGTTGTTCCCGCTGAAGGCCGAGAGGTTCACCCGGCCGTTGCTCCGGGTCCCCGACGAAGAGGTTTTCTTTCTGTTCGACATCCTGCGCACGGCACCCGATCCTGCGGTGGCCGGCGCGATGGTCGCCAGCAACCGGGAGCTCTTCGAGCGCGGCCGCGACTTGGGCAGCAAGCATTATACGATCAGCGCGATCCCGCTCTCCCGGGGGGATTGGAGGCGGCACTTCCAGCCGGTATGGGGGGAGCTGGAAAGCGCCAAGCAAACCTTCGACCCCGACAACGTGCTGACGCCGGGACCGGGTATCTTCGACAAAGACAACGCCTGAGGTGCCGGAGCTCGCTATACGAGGCCCGCGGCGCGCGCGACACCGCGCCGCGGGCCACCGGCGATTTTCTATTCTTCAGAGTCCCAGCTTCTTCTCCAGGTAATGGATATTGACCCCGCCGGCGATGAAGGCGGCGTCGTTCATGATGTCCTGGTGCAGCGGGATGTTGGTCTTGATGCCGTCAATGACCATCTCCGTCAAGGCGATGCGCATGCGCGCCATGGCCAGGGCGCGCGTGTCGCCGTGCGCGATCACCTTGGCGATCATGGAATCGTAGTACGGCGGCACCACGTAGTTGTTGTAGATATGGCTGTCCACGCGGATGCCGGGACCGCCGGGAGGGTGATACTGTGTGATGCGCCCCGGCGACGGGGTGAAGCTGCGCGGGTCCTCGGCGTTGATGCGGCATTCGATGGCGTGGCCGCGCCAGGCGATGTCCTTCTGGCGGTAGGAGAGCCTTTCACCGGAGGCGATGAGGAGCTGCTCCTTGACGATATCCACGCCCGTGACCATCTCCGTCACCGGATGCTCCACCTGCACGCGGGTGTTCATCTCGATGAAATAAAATTCGCCGTCCTGGTACAGAAACTCGAAAGTGCCGGCGCCGCGGTAGCCGACCTTTTCGCAGGCCTCGGCGCAACGCTCGCCGATCTTGTGCCGGAGCTTCTCCGGCAGGCCCGGCGCCGGACACTCCTCCACGACCTTCTGGTGCCGGCGCTGGAGCGAGCAGTCGCGCTCGCCGAGATGGATCGCGTGGCCGTGCTGGTCGGCCAGCACCTGGAATTCGATGTGGCGCGGGTTGTCCAGGTATTTTTCCATGTACACGGTGTCGTTGCCGAAGGCCGCCTTGGCCTCGGAGCGCGTGAGCGCGACGGCGTTCAGGAGCGCCGCCTCGGTGTGCACCACGCGCATGCCCTTGCCGCCGCCGCCGGCGGCGGCCTTGATGAGCACGGGATAGCCGATGTCCACGGCGACCCCCAGGGTCTCCTTGTCGTTCACGCCGATCGGCCCGTCCGAGCCCGGCACGCACGGCACACCGGCCTTTTTCATGGCCTTGATGGCGGAGATCTTGTCACCCATGAGGCGGATGGTTTCGGCGCGCGGCCCGATGAAGATGAAGCCGCTCTGCTCCACGCGCTCGGCGAAATCGGCGTTCTCCGAAAGGAATCCGTAGCCGGGATGGATCGCCTGGGCGTCGGTGACCTCGGCGGCGCTGATGACCGCGGGGATGTTCAGGTAGCTGTCGGTCGCGCGCGCCGGGCCGATGCAGACGGATTCGTCCGCCAGGCGCACGTACTTGGCGTCGCGGTCGGCCTCGGAGTGCAGCGCCACGGTGCGGATACCGAGCAAGCGGCAGGCGCGCTGGATGCGCAGCGCGATCTCGCCGCGGTTGGCAATGACGACTTTTTCGATCATGAGAAGAGCTATCAGCTATCAGCGGTCAGCCAAATCTGCCTTCAGCCGTAGCTGAAAGCTGATCGCTGACAGCTACTCGATCACAAACAGCGCCTCGCCGTATTCCACCGGCTGGCCGTTGTCCTTGAGGATGGTCTTGATCGTTCCGGCCTTGTCGGCCTCGATCTCGTTCATCATCTTCATGGCCTCAATGATGCACAGGGTGTCGCCGACATTGACCTGGCTTCCGATTTCCACGAAATTCTTGGCCCCGGGTGACGGCGCGCGATAAAGGGTGCCGACCATGGGTGAGGACACGACATGCCCGGCGGGTATCGCGGCCGCTTTCGCGGGCGCGGCCTCCTGGCCGCCGCCCGTCGTGGCGGCCGGCGCCGGTGCGGGCGCGGCGGTGGCTGTGACCACGGGCGCGCCGCCCGAACTCGTGCGGCTGATGCGGATGGACTCCTCGCCCTCGCGGATCTCGATCTCGGCGAGGCTCGACTCCTCCAGCATCTCGATCAATTTCTTGACCTTGCGTATGTCCATGTAGTTACCCTCTAGAGCTTTCAGCAATCAGCTATCGGCCGAAAAATCAGCAAGCTTCAGCTGACCGCTGAGAGCTGATGGCTGATAGCTGGTTCACTTCTTCAGTTTTTCAATGGCCGCGGCCAGCGCCAGCTCATACCCCTGGGCGCCCAGGCCGCTGATCACGCCGATGGCGATGTCGGAAAAATACGAATGCTGGCGGAACGGCTCGCGTGCGTGCACGTTGGAAAGGTGCACTTCGATGAACGGGATCCGCGCGGCCGCCAGGGCGTCCCGCAGGGCGACGCTGGTGTGGGTGTAGGCCGCGGGATTCACGATTACGAACGCCACCTTCTGTTTCATGGCCTGCTGCACCCGCTCCACCAGCTCGTGCTCGGCGTTGCTCTGGAAAAAGTCTATCTGGTGACCGGCCGCCTCGGCCTGGCGCCGCAGCCGGCCATTGATCTCGTCCAGGGTGGCGGCGCCGTAGTGTTCCGGCTCGCGCTCACCGAGCAAATTGAGATTCGGCCCATTGAGGACCAGGAGTTTGGCCATGATGAATCCCTTAAAACTCCCACCGAATCACGTGGCTGAATGACAACCTGGACATGCTTTCAGAAGCCTTTGGTTTAAAATTGTGAAATATTGCATTGATTTGACGACATCTTCGTTTATTTACATTCTGCATACAGAAATGGCATTTGTCCAGCAAGTAAGCTCGATAGGCGGAATTCGCCTATAGATAGCGGAAGATCGCCTCAAAATATAAAAATCTAATGCCTTTAGGGGCTAGAAAGTCGAAGAAGCTGAGGTTTAATCAGGTTTTCAGCCTGCTTTCTGGTTAAGGCCCCCAGATGGCGCCGGCTTGCCTCGCCATCGGGGCCGAGGATAACGGTGTAGGGCAGGGAGCCCATGGAATTGCCATAGTGGGCCATGATTTTGAGCACCCCATCGCCGCCGATGAGGAGCGGGTAATTTATTCCCAACTTGTCCCGGAACGCGAGTACGTTTTCCTTGCTGTCCACGGCGAGCCCGAGCACCTGCAGGCCGCGGGAGGCGAACCGTTTTTGCAGGGCCATGAGCATGGGGATCTCTTCCCGGCATGGCCCGCACCAGGTCGCCCAGAAGTTCACCAGCACGACCTTGCCGCGCCAGTCCGCGATCCGGTGCGTTTCGCCTTCAAGGTCGGGCAAGGCCAACTCGGCGGGCGCGACCGGCGGCGCCGGCGTCGGCGGGGCCAACAGCAGCCGGGATAAAAAATAACCGCCCGCCAGGGCGGCGAGGGCCGCAGCGGCGAGGACGGTATTCCTCGTGATGATTGCCATGCGGCGGACCTCACACCTGGTTCAGCAGCACCAGGAATTTCTCCGCTGAGCGATAACCGTAGGTTCGCAGGGCGCGGCGCTCTTTCCCGTCGGGCGCGAAGAACAGCATGGCCGGGGGCCCGTAGACGTCAAAGCGCCGCTTCATGGCCTTGACCTCCGGGTCGTTCGGGTTGGTCACATCGGCCTGCAACAGCACGAAGCGGCGGCGCAGCTCCGCGCGCACGCGCGCATCGGCGAAGGTGGACTGCTCCATGCGCAGGCAATCCACGCACCAGTCGGCGTAGTAATCGAGCACCACCGGCTTGGCCCCGGTGCCGGCCGCGGCGAGCCTGTCCTCGAGTTCGCGCAGCGTCTGCACGCGCGTGAACAGACGCTCCGCCGGCGCGACCGGCGTGCCGATGGCTGGCTCGCCGCCCGACGTCGAGAGCGGCAGCGGATTCAGCAGGTCGCGGTTGCCCCTGAGCCCACCGATGAGCGCGAGCGCTCCCCACGCCAGCAGCAGGGTCCCGACTCCTTTCCACAGATAGCGCCAGCCGCTTGCGCCGTGGGGCAGGCTTTCGGTGGCCCCGAGATAGATCGCCGACACGAACAGCAGCGCCGACCACAGCAGCAGCACCGGCACTTCCGGAATGAAGCCGAGGAGATAGATCGCGACCGCGATCAGCAGCACCCCGAACACGTGTTTGACGCGGTCCATCCAGGCGCCGGCCTTCGGCAGCAGAAAACCGGCGCCGACGCCGATCCCGATCAGGATCGCGCCCATGCCGAGCGCCATCGAGAACATGATGGCCCCGCCGAGCCAGGGGTCGCGGCTGGCGATGGCCGCGCTCAGCGCGGTGATCAGGAGCGGCGAGACGCAGGCGCCGATGACGAGCGCCGAGAGCAACCCGACCAGGAACACTCCGAAGAATACGCCGCCGGGGATGCGCCTGGAATGACGGTGCAGGCGGTCGCCGTGGTGGTGCAGGAACGACTGGATGAAGGCCGGCATGTGCAGCTCGTAGAACCCGAACATGGACAGCGCCAACGCCACGAACAGCGCGCCGAACAGGCCCAGGGCCCAGGGGTTCTGAAAATAGGCCTGTAGCTGTTCGCCGGTCGCGCCCGCCATCGCTCCGGCGACGGTATAGGTGACCGCCGTGCCCAAGACATAGCTCGCCGAAAGCAGCCCGCCGCGCAGCTTGGTGATCCGCTGGCCGTCGGTTGCGCCCACGACGACGCTCGAGAGAATCGGGATCATCGGCAGCACGCAGGGCGTGAATGTCAGCAAAAGCCCGGTGCCGAAGGCGGCGAGCATGGCGAGCAAGAAGCGCCTTGAGTTTCCCGTGGTCCCGGAGGATGCGGCCGGGGCGTCGCTGGCGGCGCCGGCGGGAATTTCAGCGCCGACGACGAGCGCTCCCTGCCGCCAGCCTATTCTGTAAGTTCTCGTCATCGGCGCGTAACAGATGGCGACGCCCTTTTCCGCGCAGCCCTGATACATCACCTTGAGCAGGAGGTCGGCGTCCCGCGCGCCCAGGTTCGCCATGGGCAATGCGGCCTCGAACCCGCGATAGTACACCTCGGTCTTGCCGAAAAATTCATCCGTATGGGCCTTCCCCGGTGGAAGCCGGTAGGCGCCGAGACGCAGGCCCGCCGGCGCCGGGCCGCCGTCCGGCGCGGTAAGCTCGAATCTGGTTTTGTCGCGGTAGAGATAACAGCAGTCGGCGATGTCGAAGCGCACGGCGAGGTTGTTGTCGCCGGCGGCGCCGACGCGAACGGCGAACGCCTTTTCCGGATCAACCGCCTCCTCGTCGCCGCTCTCGATGCCGCCGCCGGTTTGCGATTTCAGGGCGATGATCTCGTCTGCCAGCCGCGCCGCACCGGCTGGCAGCGCGAAGGTCACTTCCTTCACGATCGGCGAATAGCAGACACCGATGGGCTCGTTGCAGCCCTGGGCGGTGATGCGCAGGCGCATGCTTTGCGCGCCTGTTTGGCGGCGCGCAAGCGGCAGTTGCACCGTCACCGATTTGGTGTAGGTCTCGACCAGCCCGAACAGCGGATCCTGTTTTTTCTTGCCCGGCGGAAAGACCGCCGGTCTGACGGCGACGTCGCCGCCGATGACCTCGAACTTGAATTTGTCCCGGTACATGTAATAACCGGGGGCGATCTTCCAGCCGGCCTCGATAGTCTCGGCGTTGACGACGCGCGTGCTCAGGGCGAAGGCCTGGTCCGGCTCGAGCAGCTCATCCTCGGGCGCCGCCCGCGGGCCGGACGACAGCAGGGCCAGCACGGCCAGCAGGGCCGACGGGAACAATCTGATCATCGCGTCTTGTCCGGGTTGCGGAGCCAGGAAAGGTAATCGGCGAGGCCGTCGGTGATTGGGACCGCGATCAGTTCCGGGAGTTCGTAGGGGTGCAGTCCGAGGACGCGCTTTTCAATGGCGCCGAAGGCGCGGGTCCTGGATTTGATCAGCAGCAGCTGTTCCGCAGCCGATTCCACCTTGCCCTTCCAGACATATATGGACTGGGCGATCGGCAGGATATTGACGCAGGCGGCCAGCCGATCGGTGACCAGGGCGCGGGCGATGCGTTCGGCCGACGCGCTGTCCGGGCACGTGGTCAGCACCAGTTGGTAAAGGTTTTTTTTCATACTTCAGTCGAATTATATAGCGTTCGCGGCCCGGCCGATTGACGCATCTTGGCGCACCCCGCTGCCGCCGGGCGGGCGAGGGGGGTTGACAGGACCGGGTCGCCGCTTATCATTAGCACTCACTCAAGCCGAGTGCTAATGCTTCCCCGGACCTCCCGAGCCGTATTTGGGAGGGGTGGGAATGCTATTTGGCACAGAGGCCGAAGCACCCAAAACAAATCGTCAAACCCAGATCAAGGAGGCAACAGCAAATGACCGCTCAACCTCTAGCCAAGAAAGGAGAAAGTCCCGTGAATATTCGTCCGCTTCATGACCGCGTGGTCGTGCGCCGCCTGGAAGAGGAGCGCAAATCCCCCGGCGGCATCGTCATACCCGACACCGTGAAGGAAAAACCGATCCAGGGCGAGGTCGTCGCCGTGGGCAAAGGCAAGATCCTGGAAAACGGCTCGGTCCGGCCGCTGGATGTGAAGCCCGGTGACAAGATCCTGTTCGGCAAGTATTCCGGCACCGAGGTCAAGATCGGCAACGAAGAACTGCTCGTGATGCGCGAAGAAGACATCATGGGCGTGATCGAGAAGTAATTACAAAGCGAGGAAACTATGGCAGCTAAAGACGTTATTTTCGGCGACCCCGCGCGCACGCGCATGCTGCGCGGCGTCAACATCCTGGCCGACGCGGTCAAGGTCACCCTCGGCCCCAAGGGCCGCAACGTGGTGCTCGAGAAGTCCTTCGGTGCGCCGACCGTCACCAAGGACGGCGTGAGCGTGGCGAAGGAGATCGAGCTCAAGGACAGATACGAGAACATGGGCGCGCAGATGGTGAAGGAGGTCGCGAGCAAGACTTCCGACGTGGCCGGCGACGGCACCACGACCGCCACCGTGCTCGCCCAGGCGATGCTGCGCGAGGGCCTGAAATCGGTCGCCGCCGGCATGAACCCGATGGATCTCAAGCGCGGCATTGACAAGGCCGTCGTCGCGGCGGTCGAGTCCCTGAAGAAAATCTCCAAGCCGTGTTCGGACACCAAGGAGATCGCCCAGGTCGGGACGATCTCGGCCAACGCCGACGAATCCATCGGCAAGATCATCGCCGAGGCCATGGACAAGGTCGGCAAGGAGGGCGTGATCACGGTCGAGGAGGGCTCGGGCCTCGAGAACGAGCTCGACCTCGTCGAGGGCATGCAGTTCGATCGCGGCTACCTCTCGCCCTATTTCATCAACAAGCAGGACACGATGAGCGCCGAGCTCGAAAACCCGCTCATCCTCATCACCGACAAGAAGATCTCGAACATCCGCGACATGCTGCCGGTGCTCGAGGGCGTGGCCAAGCAGGGCCGGCCGCTGCTGATCGTGGCCGAGGACGTCGAGGGCGAGGCGCTCGCGACCCTGGTGGTAAACAACATCCGCGGCATCCTGAAAGTCTGCGCCGTGAAAGCCCCGGGCTTCGGCGACCGGCGCAAGGCCATGCTGCAGGATATCGCGATCCTGACCGCGGGCCAGGTGATCTCCGAGGAGGTCGGCATGAACCTCGAGAACGCCAACGTCAGCGCCCTCGGCCAGGCCAAGCGTATAGTGGTGGACAAGGAGAACACCACCATCATTGACGGCGCCGGCAAGAAATCGGAAATCGAGGGGCGCATCAAGCAGATCAAGGCGCAGATCGAGGAGGCCACCAGCGATTACGACAAGGAGAAGCTCCAGGAACGCGTGGCCAAGCTCGCGGGCGGCGTGGCCGTGATCAAGGTCGGCGCCGCGACCGAGGTCGAGATGAAGGAGAAGAAGGCGCGCGTCGAGGACGCGTTGAACGCCACGCGCGCGGCCGTGGAAGAGGGCATCGTGCCCGGCGGCGGCGTGGCGCTGGTGCGCGCGATCGACTCCATCAAGGGCCTCAAGGGCGACAACCACGATCAGGAGGTCGGTATCCAGATCGCGCTGCGCGCGATGGAAGAGCCGCTGCGCCAGATCGTGGGGAACGCCGGGGCCGAGGGCTCGGTCGTGTACCACAAGGTCGCGGAGACGAAGGAGGCCAACTACGGCTACAACGCCGCGACCGGCGAGTACGGCGACATGGTCAAGATGGGCATCCTCGATCCGACCAAGGTCACGCGCGTGGCGCTGCAAAACGCCGCCTCGATCGCCGGCCTCATGATCACCACCGAGGCCATGATCGCCGAACTGCCGAAGGAAGAGCCTTCTGCCGGCGGTGGCATGGGCGGTATGGGTGGCATGGGCGGGATGGAGATGTAAGCCCGCGGCTGCCTCTGCATCACACGCCGTACGAAAGGCCCCGTTTCCGGGGCCTTTCTTTTTGGTAACTCGCAGATTGTATTCGGGTCGCCATCGCCCATGTTCGCCGCCGGTGGCGGCGGAGGAGCGGGCGGAATCGTTCGCGCGGGGGCGAGACGGACCCGTGACGCTCAGGCGGCGGGCGCAATATCGAGCCGGCGGCCTTCCTCGAGCAGCCGCGCAAACTCCTCGGGCGCCAGCGGCTGGCTGAAGTAATAACCCTGCATCTCATCGCAGCCATGGCGGCGCAGAAAGGCGAGCTGCTCGGCGGTTTCCACGCCTTCGGCGACGACCGGCATGTTGAGGCCGTGGGCCATGGTGATCACGGTCTGGGTGATTGCCGCGTCGTCGGTCTTGCCGGTCACGCCCTGGACGAACGAACGATCTATCTTGAGTGCGCGCACCGGGAAGCGCCGCAGGTAATGGAGGGAGGAATAGCCCGTGCCGAAGTCGTCTATGACAAGCCGGATGCCCATGACATCGAGTTCCTGCAGCGCGGCCGTTACGGAGGCCTCATGCTCGATCAGCGCCGTTTCCGTGATCTCGAGCTCCAAGCCGAGGCGATCGAGCCCGTTTTGCCGCAGCGCTCTGGCCACCGTACCGGTGAGGTCACGGTGCATGAGCTGGCGGCCGGAAAGATTGATGGCCAGGGCCGGCAGCGGCAGGTTCGCCTCCCGCCATGCGCGGAATTGCGCGCAGGCCGTTTGCAGCACCCACTCGCCGACCGGCACGATCAGGCCGGTTTCCTCCAGCAGCGGAATGAAGTCCGACGGACCCACGAGCCCGCGGGTCGGGTGCTGCCAGCGCAGCAGGGCCTCGGCGCCGGTGATCGCGCCGCTGCGCAGCGACACCCGCGGCTGGTAGTGCAGCAGAAACTCGCCGCGTTCAAGCGCGTGGCGCAGGTCGGTTTCGAGCGCCAGGCGCTGGTGCGCCTGCGCGTCGAGGTCGGGGGAGTAGAATTCGAAGCCGTTGCGGCCGCGTTCCTTGGTGCGATACATGGCGATGTCGGCGTGTCTCATGAGCGTGTGCGCGTCCTGACCGTCGCGTGGAAAGACGCTCACGCCGATGCTGGCGGCGATGAAAAATTCGCGGTCCCGCAGCAGGAAAGGGCGGCGCAGAGTCTCGAGCAAGGCCTCGGCCATGCGCGGGGCGTCGCGCTCGCCGGCCATGTCCACGAGCAGCACGCCGAATTCATCGCCGCCGAGCCGCGCAATGGCATCGCCCGCGCGCACCGCGCCGAGCAGCCGCTGCGCCGCGGCGGCGAGCAGCAGGTCGCCGGTATCGTGGCCAAGGGTGTCGTTGACGACCTTGAAACGGTCGAGGTCGAGGTAGAGCATGGCCAGCGACCGCTGGTGCCGGCGCGCCTGCGCAAGCGCCTGCTCCAAGCGGTCCGCGAACAGCAGGCGGTTCGGCAGGCCGGTGAGCGGATCGTAGTGTGCGAGCCGCTGCAAACGCAACTCCGCGCGGGCGCGCTCCACGACGCGCCCGAGCTGGGTGCCGACGTGGCTCATGATCTCGAGCAGCGCGGGATCGGGCGGCAGGGTCTCGGTGGTGAAGAACTCGATCACGGCGACGATCTCCGCGCCGACGCGCACCGGCACGGCGAAGGCCGTGTGCAGGCCGCAGGCGACGGCGGTGGCCGCGCGCGGGAAGTTGTTATCGGTCGCAACGTCCACGATCCAGGCGGGCCGGCCGTCGGCGAGCACGCGCCCGGGCAACCCGCGCCCGTGGGCGAAACGCATCGCCTCGCTCCGTTCCCGGAACAGGCGAAAGCGGTCGGCATCGGCCAGATGGCTGACTCCGGCCGAGATCAGTTCCACCGGGGCCTTGCCCTCTTCCAGCATGTAGGCATGGCCCACCGGCCAGCCGATGTGGGCGCTGACGCGCTGGATCGTGCTGCGCAGCGCCTCGGACACGTTCGTCGCCTCGTTCGCGGCCGCGGTGATCGCCTGCAGCAACTGCACGTTTGCGGCCTCGCGCCGTGCGGCCTCTTCCATGCGCCGACGCTCCACCACCTCCTGCACCAGCCGGCGCGTGCGCGTGACCTGTTGCCACGCGAGCAGGCCCACGACATACAGCAGTAACAGGCCGAGCAGCGCCACGAGCATGAGCGTCGCGCGCTTGCCGCGCTCGATGTCGGCGTGTATCGGCCCCTCGCCCTCGCCGAGCCGGTGCAGCAGCTCGGTGAACTGCATGGCGGTCGTGGTCAGGTCGGCGAGGATATGCTCTTCCATGGCGTGCGAGGGCGCGCGCCCGGCCCGCACCACGTCGTCGAACAGATCGCGCTCGCTGGCGACCCAGCGGGCATAGACCTGCTTGAACTGCTCGACCGTAACGAGCAGCGCGGGGTTATAGCGCGCGTATCGCAGGTAGTGCTCGAGCTGCGCATCGGCGGATTCGATAGCGCGGGACAGATCGGATTGCGCGGTTCCCGCTTTGTGGGTCTGCAGCAGGTGGCTTTCGACGTCCTTGACGGTGAGCAACGGGCGGCGCATGTTGTCGAGCATCTGGATGGCCTGGCGCCCCTTCTCGCCCTGGGCCAACTCGCCGGGCAAATCGAGCATGATCGCCGCCGCCGCGGCGGCGACGCACCCCGCGAGCGCGATGAACCAGAGCCGGAATTTATTGTCCACGATATGCCTCCGTAGACCGCCGCATGGCTCCTTCCCCTTCAAGGGCGGATACGCACTAACCAGCCGCCTTCCGGCGGCATACGGCGCTGAGGTCCTTGGCGGTGCCCCGATAAGCCCCGGTTTTGCCGTGAGTCAGTTAGTTGGAATCTATAATATCTAACTCAAATAATATGCACGGGACATGCCTACCGCCATGGTCCAATACTATTTCCCCTCCTTTGGAAGGGGGATGACTGCGTGGGCATGGGAGGCGGCCCCGGAAACGGGGCCTTTCTTTTTGGGCGCGCAAACAGAAGCCCTGGCTAAACTTGCTGCCGCAAGCGCAGTCCCTTCACCCGCGAATTGAGTAATTAAAGAAGTTGTGCAAGCAGAAGCCAGGCGAGTCGCTCTGGAAAGATGTAAGCGGGCCGTAACGAGATTCACCATTGACGCGACGAGACGGGATTATTTCCACGCCCCAGTCGCGCCGCGCTCGTAGATCGGCGGTTCGGGGTGGATCCGGAGGTGTCGGTGGTTCGGTCAGTCCGTCGGTGGGAATCGCGCTCGACCCGTCCGGCGGGGTGACCACGTGATCAAACTTTAAGGAGACGCAGATGAATAGGATATTAACCGTGATCGTTGCCGCACTTCTCCCAGCTTGCGCCACTTTTGAGCAACCGGCGCGCTTTTCCCTCGACGCCTATCCGGGTGCGACCAGCTTCGAGAAAACCATGAACATGGTCAACATCGAGGCGAACCAGGCCCGGCCGTGCCCGCTGAACACGTGCCAGAGCGCCCTGCCCACGCGCGCAGAGCTCGCCGCGGCGAGCTTCATTGACTGCAAGGGCTACGTGATGCGCAAGGTCTACGCCCTGCAAGACCTGGGCATCGGCGCGGACCGGCTTCGGGTGGCCACGTTCGAGCTGATGGACCGGACCCACGCCGTGCTGGTGGTGGATAACCGCTATGTCCTCGACAACCTGGACGGCAATATCCGCGACTACGGCGAATACGCCAAATACGGACCCGTGCTCGCCGCCATCCCCGGCAACCTGATGGCCCGGTCGGCGCCGCAGCAGGCCGCCGGCGGGAGCAGCGCCAAGGAGATGTAATCAGTCTGATGGTCCGATGTACGAGAGGCCCCGGAAACGGGGCCTTCCTTTTTGGTATTTGACATCGCGTGAGGGCGACAATCTTTACCGCGAGTTAAACTCCGGGCATGTCGGATCCGTCCCCGCCGTCAATGAATGCCGCCCTGGCCGCCGTCCCGCAACCACTGCGCGCGCGGGTCGAGGGCCAGTGGCGCGAGCTCGCGCCGCATCTCGCCGACTTGCAACCGGGAGAGTGGCTTGCGGCCCTGCCGCGGGTGTTCGCCGGCAGCGATTTCGTCGCCCGCGCCTGCGCGCAACGGCCGGAGCTGCTGCGCGACCTTGTCGGCTCGGGCGATCTCGCGCGCGCCTACGCGCCGGGCGAGATCACCGCGCGCGTCGCGGCGGCGCTCGCGGATGCCGGCGACGAGACGGCGCTCAAGCACCGCCTGCGCCGGCTGCGACAGCGCGAGCTGGTGCGCATCGCCTGGCGCGACCTGGCCGGTCGCGCCGGCCTCGACGAGGTCGTGGCCACGCTGTCGGAGTTCGCCGACGCCTGCATGGACCAGGCGCTGACGCGGCTGCACGCCTGGGCGGTGGACAAATACGGCGCGCCCCGGGGCGCGGACGGCGGCGCGCCGCAGGCGCTCGTGGTGTTGGGCCTGGGCAAGCTCGGCGGCCAGGAGCTCAATTTCTCCTCGGACGTTGACCTGATCTTCGCCTATCCGGAAGACGGCGAGACACAAGGCGCGCGCGCTCTCAGTAACCACGAATTTTTCATCCGCCTCGGCCAGGCGCTCATCAACGCGCTCGCCGAGCCCACGGCCGACGGCTTCGTGTTCCGGGTGGACATGCGCCTCAGGCCCAACGGCGCGAGCGGCCCGCTCGCGCTGTCGTTCGACGCCATGGAGCAGTATTACCAGACCCACGGGCGCGAGTGGGAACGCTATGCGCTCATCAAGGCGCGTGCCTGCGCCGGCGCTCGCGCCGCGGGCGCGGAGCTGCTCGCGCGCCTCAGGCCGTTCGTGTTCCGCCGCTATCTCGACTACGGGGCGCTCGAGGCGATCCGCGGCATGAAGACGCTGATCGAGCGCGAGCTGCTGCGCAAGGGCATGCAGGACAACATCAAGCTCGGGCCCGGCGGGATCCGCGAGATCGAGTTCATCGGCCAGGCGCTGCAACTCATTCGCGGCGGGCGCGAGCCGGCGCTGCAGGCGCGCGCGATCCAGGCGGTCCTGCCGCTCCTGGCCGCGGGCGGTCAGCTCACGCCGCCGGCGGCGGCCGAGTTGAACGCGGCCTATGTTTTTCTGCGCAACGTCGAGCACCGCCTGCAGATGGCCGCCGACCGGCAGACGCACGGCCTTCCGGCCGATGAGTCCGAGCGGACGCGGCTTGCCGGCGCCATGGGTTTTGGCGGCTGGAACGATTTCCACGCCGAACTGCGCCGGCACACGCGCAAGGTCCACGGCCACTTCGAGCAGATGTTCGCGGCCCCCCAGCGGCAGCCGGCCGAGGCCGGAGAGCCCGGCCTGCTCGGGGTGTGGCTGGACACCGTGGACGCCGACACCGGGCAAAGACTGCTGCGCGCGGCGGGTTACGAAAAAACGGAAGCGGCGACGGCGCTGTTGCGCGGGCTGCGCGAAGGTCCGGCCTACGGCGCCTTTTCCGGCGAGGGCCGCGCGCGCATGGACCGCCTCATGCCGCTGCTGCTGGCGGCGGCCGGGCTGAGCCCGGACCCGCCGACGACGCTCGCGCGCCTGGTGAACCTGCTCGAGGCCATCGGCCGGCGCACGGCCTATCTCGCGCTGCTGATCGAAAATCCCATGGCGTTGTCGCAGCTGGTGAAGTTGTGCTCGGCCAGCCCGTGGATCGCCAGCTGGATCAGCCGGCATCCGATCGTGCTCGACGAGCTGCTCGACCCGCGCAGCCTGTACGAACCGCTTACGCGCGCGGCGCTGGAATCCGAGCTGCGCGGGGGGCTGGCGCACATTCCGGCCGAAGACCTGGAGACGCAGATGGAGGCGCTGCGCGAGTTCCGGCACGGCGCGGTGCTGCGGGTGGCCGCGGCCGACATCGCCCTGGGCCCCGCGCCGGAGCAGGTGAGCGCGCAACTGGCGGTTATCGCCGAGGTGACGCTGGCGCAGTGCCTGGAGCTGGCCCGGGAGGCGCTGGCGAAGAGGCACGGGCGGCCGGCATGCCCGCGCACCGACGCGGCCCCGGGGTTTGCGGTCGTCGCCTACGGCAAGCTCGGCAGCCTGGAGCTCGGTTACGGCTCCGACCTGGACATGATCTTTTTGTACGAAGGCTGCGAGGACGGCGTCACCACCGGCCCCCGCGGCGTCCCGAATGAATTGTTTTTCGCGCGCCTGGGCCAGCGCCTGATTCATATGCTCACGGTGCGCACCCCGGCCGGCGTCTTGTACGAGGTGGACATGCGCCTGCGCCCGAGCGGCCAGAGCGGCCCCCTGGTCACGAGCCGCGAGGCCTTCCGGGACTATCAGCGGACACACGCCTGGACCTGGGAGCACCAGGCCCTGGTGCGGGCGCGGGCCGTGGCCGGGGCGCCGGAGCTGCGCCGGTGGTTCGAGCAGGAGCGGCGTGAGGTCCTCGGTCTCGCGCGCGATCCCGCGAAGCTGCGCCGGGAGGTGCTGGAGATGCGCGCGAAGATGGCGGCGTCCCGGGCGCCGCAGGCCCCGGACCAGTTTGACGTCAAACAGGATCGCGGAGGTATCGTTGATATCGAATTTAT
>MFSY01000022.1:0-2804 GCA_001785175.1 Candidatus Muproteobacteria bacterium RIFCSPHIGHO2_01_FULL_65_16
AGGACTGTTCCTGCTGGAGCCGGCGTGGAGCAACCTGTTTGAAAACATCGCTACGGTGCAGTTCGACCACCGCCTGCTCGCCTATCTGCTGTGCCTGGTGATACCGGCGTACTGGTTCCTCGCCCGGCGCCGGGCGCTGCCGGCGCGAACACGTATCGCCATGCATGCGCTCCCGGCCATGCTCGCAGTGCAGATCGCGCTCGGCATCACCACCCTGGTCTACGTGGTGCCCATCCCGCTGGCCGCGGCGCACCAGGCGGGCGCGCTCGTCCTGTTCACCATCGCGCTCTTCATCAACCACAACCTGCGCGCCGGAACATCCCGCACCATACCTTAAGAACCCTTAAATAAAGAAAAACAAAGAAAAACTCAACGCAGAGACGCCAAGGCGCAAAGGGGAATTAACTCCGCTGGAACCACAGATAAACACAGGGGGGCTCTAAAAATTCAAAGTGTAGGGTGGATTAAGCGCAGCGAATCCACCGAATAGCGCCGAACAATATGATTTTGTTGGGTTCGCCGCTTGCGCGGCTTAACCCAACCTACATGAGAGGCTTTTATCCTAGAAAAAGCAGTCTAACCGCCAAGACGCCAAGTGAATGTGCGACTTACGCCCCAAGACTGCGTCACCCAACCGGTGAGTCGCATTTCATTCTTAGCGTTTTGATTCTCTTGGCGACCTTGGCGCTTGGCGGTTCAAGTGCCGTTTTTAGGTTTATCTGTGGTTTCACCGCTGCTTTGCCTTTTCTCTGCGTCTCTGCGGCGGGGTTTTACGGCTGCCGCCCTTCGCGCAGCAGGCGCGTGGCCTCGTCGGCCGGCAACGGGTGGCTGTAGAAATAACCCTGCATGGTGTCACAGCCGTGGGAGCGCAGAAACGCCGCCTGCTCGGCGGTCTCCACGCCCTCGGCCACGACCCTGAGCTTGAGTCCGTGCGCCATGGCGATGATGGTCTTGACGATCTCCGCCCCTTCCTGATCGGTGGTCACGTCCCGGATGAACGAGTGATCTATCTTGAGCGTGTGAATCGGCAGGCGCCGCAGCTGGCTCAGGGAGGAGTAGCCGGTGCCGAAATCGTCTATTGCAAAACGCAGGCCCATGTCCTGCAAGGCGCGCAGGCGGTCGGCGGTGGTCTCGGCGTTCTTCATGATCACGCCTTCGGCGATCTCCAGCTCCATCAGCCCCGCCTCGGGCGCGAGCCCCTGCGTCAGCCGCCGGACGCCGTCCACGAAAACCGGCTCGTTGAACTGCCGCGCCGAGATATTGATCGCCATGTGCGCGGGGCCGATGCCCTGGGCGCGCCATTCCCGCGCCTGGGCGTCGGCCACGCCCAGGATCCACTCGCCGATCGGGATTATCAGGCCGGTTTCGTCGGCGAGCGCGATGAACTGCAACGGCGGAATCATGCCGAGCTCCGGATGGCGCCAGCGCACCAGCGCCTCCATGCCGCAGATGCGCCCGCTCTTCGCGTCCACCTGCGGCTGGTAATGCAGCACGAATTCGCCGCGCTCGAGCGCGTGTCGGAGGCCTGCATCCAGCGTCAGGCGTTTGAACGCCTGGCCGCCCATGCCGGACGAGCAGAACTGGTAATTGTTCCGCCCCTGCCCCTTGGCGCGATACATGGCGGCGTCGGCGTTCTTCAGCAGCGTCGGCGCGTCCACGCCGTCGTTCGGATAGATACTGATGCCGATGCTGGCGGTGATATAAAACTCGCGCCCGTCGAGCGCGAACGGCTCGGCGAAGACGCCGAGGATCCGGCTCGCGACGACCGGCAGTTCCTCCGCGTGCTGTACGTCCTCGAAGAGGATGGCGAATTCATCGCCGCCGAGGCGCGCCACGGTGTCGCCCTCGTGCACGCTGCGGCGCAGGCGCTCGGCCATGACCTTCAGAAACCGGTCGCCGATGTCGTGCCCGAGGGTGTCGTTGATGTTCTTGAACCGGTCGAGATCGAGAAACATCACGCCCACCAGGCGCTGGTGCAGGTGCGCGCGGATCAGGGCCTGCTCCAGGCGGTCCATCACCAGCACCCGGTTCGGCAGGCCGGTCAGGGCGTCGTGATGCGCCAGGTAGTGCAGCCGCTCGTGCGCCTGCATGCGCTCGGTGATGTCCTTGCCGGTGGCGATGAAATGGGTTATCCGCCCCTGATCGTCCTTGAGCGGCGTGATCGTCTTTTCCTCGTAGTAGACGTCGCCGTTCTTGCGGCGGTTGATGAACACGTCGCGGAAGGTCTCGCCGGCGATGATGCTCGCCCACAGGCGGCGATAGAAATCGGCGTCGTGCATCCCGGATTTGAGGATGTCGAGCTTCGCCCCGAGCGCCTCGCCCCGCGGATAGCCGGTCATGTCTTCGAACGCCTGGTTCACGTACTCGATGACGCCGGCGCGATCGGTGATAACGACGGAGTCCGCGGTCTGCTGCACCGCGCTCGTGAGCTTGCGGCTCTCCTCCTCCGAGGCCTTGCGCGCGCTGATGTCCATGTCCATGCACACGACCAGCGCCTGGTCGCCGTGGCCGATCGGAAACATGGATGACATGATCCAGCGCGTCTCGCCCGCGGCCGTCTTGGTGGCCCATTCGCGGGCGGGCGCGGCCGCGCCGCGCGCGAGCGCCTCCCGCACCAGGCGCTCGAATTCCAGCGCGTCCTCCGGCGCAAGCACCGAACCGCCGAGGCGCTTGCCGAGCATGTCCGCGCTCTTGAAACCGTAGAGATTCTCCGAGGCCTTGTTCCAGAACACCACCCGGCCATCGGCGTCGTAGCCCTGCATCGCCAGCAGCGGCGCATTCTCGATGATCGCCTCGAACCGTCC
>MFSY01000022.1:2814-7692 GCA_001785175.1 Candidatus Muproteobacteria bacterium RIFCSPHIGHO2_01_FULL_65_16
GCGAGCGCCCGCTGCGTGCGGCCGCGTTCGAGCTCCGCCGCCGCCGACACGGCGAGGATATGCAACAACTGCATCGCCCGCCGCTGGTTGCGGAGCGGCCGGCGGCTCATCACCGCCAGCAGCCCCAGCACCCGGCCGCCAGCGCCGAACAGCGGCGCTCCGGCGTAGCTCTCCACTTTCCAGTCGGCGAGGTAGCGGTCGCGGGGGAAAATTCGTCGCACGTCACGGGCGTGGACGCACGGTCCCTTGCCGATGACGTTCTGGCATGGGGTGTCCGCGAGATGGTACTGGAAGTTATCCGCGATCTTCCCGTCGGCCCAGACGGCCAGGGTGCGCGCGGTCAGGTCGGCGCCGTCGAGCTCGCCCACGACGGCGTAGTTCACATCGAGGTCCAGACAGAGATACTTTACAAGCGAGGGGAAAAAATCCTGACTGCCGGGCGGCGCCAGGCCTGCGGCGATGTGGCGTAGAAGGTTCGCGTCGCGCGCGCGGTTGTTGGAGCGTGCGGCTGAACGCGGCGGGGATTGCTCCTCGCTGCTGCCGGAATCTTTCCCCGTTCTGTTCCCTGCCACGGCTTCGACACCCGCGCGTTCTGTCGGCGCATGTCCCTGCGCCTCAAAAAGCGCTGCGGCTGGAGCCGATCCCTGGCTCGTTTACAGCGTTTACAGCAATACCGCCGCCGATATCGGCGTTGCGGAAGGCTCTAAATAGAAAATAGACTAATTTTAAGCGACCATGGAGAATATTTACGGCCACACCGGCAGAGCCTGGTTTTTCGCCGATTTGCGTTGATTTGCATCAATTACGCCGGGCCGCGAGACTGCTAAAAACCCACGACTTTTTAGATATAACCCATGGCCATTGCCGACATAACACCCGGTCGCCCCTCACGCTGGGGGGTGTTCACCGCCGCCCCGCATCGCATGTTGTTTCTGGCCGGGGGTGTGCAATTTGTGCTCACCATCCTGCTCTGGCTTGCGGAACTGCTCGGCCGCGCCGGGTGGCGGCCGGTTGCCACCCTGACCATACCGTCCGCCTGGGCGCATGGGTTTCTCATGCTCTACGGGTTGTTTCCGTTTTTCATCTTCGGCTTCCTGCTCACGGTCTACCCGCGCTGGATGGGCGTGGAGCCGGTGCCGCGGCCGCGCTACGTGCGCATCTTCCTGCTGCTCGCCGGCGGCATGCTGCTTTTCTATGCCGGCCTGTTCAGCACCAAACCCGTCCTGATCCTCGGCGTCGCGTCGTATCTGGTCGGGTGGGCGCTGGCGCTGCGCGCGTTGCTCGATGTCTACCGCCGGGCGCAGACGCGCGGCGCGCACGAGCTGGCGCTGAACCTGGCCCTGACCGCGGGTGTGTTCGGCATCGCGGCCTTCCTCGCCGGCCTCGTGACGGAGACACCCTGGTTATATGCCGGCGCGCGCGAAATCGGTCTCTGGCTGTTCCTGGTGCCCGTGGTCTTCAGCGTGAGCCACCGCATGATCCCATTCTTCGGCCAAAGCGTGCTGGAGCATTACCCCATGGTGCGGCCGCGTTGGAGCCTGCCGCTCCTGGGCGCGTGCGTGGTCGGGCACGCCGCGCTCGAGACCTTCGGTTATGCGCGGTGGCTGTTCCTGTTCGATCTGCCGCTCGCCGGCCTCGCGCTGCATCACACGTTCGCCTGGAACATAAAACGCAGCTTCGAGGTGCGCCTGCTGGCGATGCTGCACCTCGCCTTCCTGTGGTTCGGCCTGGCCATGGCGTTGTACGCAGCCCAGAGCCTGTTGCTGTTCGCGGGCGGACCGGCGCTGCCCGCGCGCGCGCCGCTGCACGCGCTCGGCGCCGGGTTCTTCGCCGGCATGGTGCTGGCCATGGCCTCGCGCGTCATCCTCGGCCACTCCGGTCATGCGCTGGCCGCGGACGATCTCACCTGGTACTGCTTTCTCGGCGTCGGCGCGACGGCCGCGGTCCGCGTCCTCGCCGAGTTCTGGCCCGCGGCCACACAGGCGCTGAACATACTGGCCGCGGGGCTGTGGCTTGCGTGCCTGCTGCCGTGGGTATTGCGGTACGCGCCGGTCCTTTTGCGCCCGCGCGTTGACGGCAAGCCGGGGTGAGGACTGAGTGCTGAGGACTGAGTGCTGAGGACTGAGTGCTGAGGGCTGAGAGCTGAGAGCTGACCGCTAATCGCTAATTGCTAATTGCTAATCGCTGATCGCTGATAGCTGATAGCTGATCGCTTATTTTCTCCGCGCCTCTGCGGTGAAATCGCTTTTACAGTTATACTTCGACTTCGGTAAATTTCTTGAGGATGGATTGCCGTGGATTCCATAAGCGAACTGCTGACCAAGGATCATCAACGCTGTGACCAGCTCTTCGCCGACGTCGAGGCGGCGCTCGGCGCGGGCGATCTCGAGCGCGCGGACAAGGGGTTCGCGGATTTCGTGCGGGCGATGGAGCGCCATCTCGGTTCCGAGGAGGAGGCGCTCTTCCCCGCCCTCGAAAGCCGGATCGGCGCCGGCGGCCCGACCGAGGTCATGCGCATGGAGCACGGCATGATGCGCGACCTGTTCCAGGAGCTCAGGCAGGAACTGGGGCGTCGGAACGGCGAGCGTTGCCTCGGCCTGTGCGAGACCCTGCTGGTGCTGATGCAGCAGCACAACCTCAAGGAAGAGCAGATACTCTACCGCATGGCCGACAACATCCTGGCGGACGAGCGGCCGCGACTGCTGGTGCGCCTGGCCGCGAGCGCCTGACGCGCGCATGACCCGCGAGCGCCTGCTGGACGTCGGCGCCCTGCCGCCGCCCGAACCCCTGGAACGCATACTCGCGGCGCTCGACACGCTCGCGGCGGGACAGTACCTGCGCGTGCGTCACAGCCGCGAGCCGTATCCGCTCTACGCCATCCTCGACGAACACGGCTTCGATCACCTGACGCGCCGCGGCCGCGACACGCCGTTCGAGATCCTCATCTGGCGCCGCGGCGACGACGCCGCGCACGCGGAGATTCAGCGGCAATGAAGCAAGACGGCCTGCGACTGGACCAGGCGCCGCCGCTGTCCGTGCCGCTGCGCTTTTTCCTCACCGCTCCCGTGTTTCCCGTGCTCGCGGCCGCGGTCCTGGCCTGGCTCGGGCCGTCGGTATTCGTCTCGCGCTGGTCGGGCCCGATGCTCGCGCTCACGCATCTCATGACGCTCGGATTTCTCGCACTGGTCATGGTCGGCGCGCTCATGCAGTTGCTCCCGGTGCTCGCGGGGGCGCCCGTGCCCCGCCCACGTCTCGTGAGCGGCGTGGTGCACGCGCTGCTTGCGTCCGGCGTGCTCGCGCTCGGCGTGGGATGGCTGACGCCCCACCCCGGCCTGTTGCGGACGGCCCTGGTGCTGCTCGGTTGCGGCTTCGCCGTGTTCATCGCGGCCGCCGGCGCGAGCCTGGCGCGCGCGCGCGCCAACCCCGGCGTCTGGGCCATGCGTCTCGCGCTCGCCGCACTCGTGGCGACGCTGCTGCTCGGCATCGGGCTGCTGCTCGCCCAGGGCGGCCGCGGGGGGTTGCCGCCGCAACAGCTCTGGACCAGGCTGCACCTCGGGTGGGGGCTCATCGGCTGGGTGGCGCTGCTGATCACGGGCATGGCCTATCAGGTGGTGCCGATGTTTCAGCTCACGCCGTCGTATCCGAGGTGGATGCAGAACTGGCTCGCGCCGCTGATGTTCTTCGCGCTCTGCGGCTGGAGCGCGGGCCTCGTCTTCGCGCCTGCGGGGCCGGCGGCCTCGATCTTCGCCACGATTGCGGCGGCGGGGTTGGCGGCGTTCGCCGCGGCCACGCTGTTCTTGCAGCATAAGCGCCGGCGGCGCCTGCCGGATGTGACCACGCGCTTCTGGCGCATCGCCATGGCGTCACTGCTGGCCGCGCTCGCGCTCTGGCTCTACGGCCACGGCGGCCAACGCCGGGAGCTGCTGCTCGGGGTACTGATGATAGTCGGCTTCGCCTCGTCCGCCGTTCACGGCATGCTCTATAAGATCGTGCCGTTTCTCGCGTGGCTGCATTTGCAAGGCCGGCGGATTCGCGGCACGCTTCCAACCATGAAAGATATCCTCCCGGACCGCCGCACCCTGCCGCATCCGTGGATCCACGGGGCCGCGATATTGCTGCTGGCGGCGGCCTGTCTGGCGCCGGAGATCTGGGTCTATCCGGCGGCGGCGGCCACGGCGCTCTCCTACGGCTGGCTCGGATGGAACCTGGTCACGGCCGCGATCCGCTACCGACGCGCCGTGCGCGCGCATGTTTCCGCCGGCGGGGGACGGCATGTGGCTTAAATACGTGCACGTCGGTTGCGCGATTCTGTCCGTCAGCGGTTATTTCCTGCGCGGCGTCTGGATGCTCCGGGATTCACCCATGCTCCGGCGGCTGTGGGTGCGGGTGGCGCCGCATGTTATTGATACGCTGCTGTTGCTCTCGGCGCTACTGCTCGCCGTCCGCATCGGGCAATATCCCTTCGTCCACGGCTGGCTCACCGCCAAGGTGCTGGGCGTGGTGGCCTACATCGTGCTCGGGAGCATCGGCCTCAAGCGCGGCCGGACCAGGGGCGTGCGGATCGCCGCCTGGCTCGCGGCACTTATCGTGTTCGCCTACATCGTGGGCGTGGCCCTGACGCGCAGCGCGTCGCTCGGGCTGCTCTAGCCCCGCTCGGCAACGACGCCGCGGCCGATTACCGCCCTGGTCGTTAAATAAGCGATTGTTAATAGTTGATTTAAATCAATTGGTACTGCGGTATACTGCGCTAGTTTAGCGACCATTTAATACGGTATCCCCGATGATCAATACGTCGTTACCCCTGCTCCGTATCCGCGACCGCGAGGTTCTGCCCATCATCCAGGGCGGGATGGGCGTCGGCGTCTCGGCCCATCGGCT
>MFSY01000022.1:7698-19240 GCA_001785175.1 Candidatus Muproteobacteria bacterium RIFCSPHIGHO2_01_FULL_65_16
CGCGGTGGCGCGCGAAGGCGCGATCGGCACGATCGCCTCGGTGGACCTGCGGCGGCTGCATAAGGACATCATGGCCCGGCTGCGCAAGTGCCGCGACCCGGAGACGCACAGCGCGGCCAACGCCGAGGCCCTCGACCGCGAGGTGCGCGCGGCGCGCGCCATCGCCGGGCCCGACGGCTTCATCGCCGTCAACGTCATGCGCGCGCTCAGCAACTACGCCGACATGGTCGTCCAGGCGTGCAAGAGCGGGGCCAACGCCATCGTCGCCGGCGCCGGGCTGCCGTTCGATCTTCCCGACCTGACCGAGAAGTTCAAGCACGTGGCGCTCATCCCGATCCTGTCCGAGGAACGCGGCGTGCGCGCGGTGCTGAAGAAATGGGCGCGCAAGGGAAGGATGCCGGACGCGATCGTGATCGAGCATCCGCGCTACGCCGGCGGCCACCTGGGCGCGACGCGCATTGACGAGGTAAACGACCCCCGATTCGATTTCAAGCGCGTCCTCGATGAAATCCAGAAGGTCTTCAAGGAGCTCGGCATCGCGCTCGGCAAGATCCCGCTGATCCCCGCTGGCGGCGTCAACTCGTTCCAGAAGCTCAAGGAGCTTTTCGACCTGGGCGCGGACGGGGCGCAGATCGGCACGCCGTTCGCGGTCACCGAGGAGTGCGACGCCCACCCGAATTTCAAGAAGGTGCTGGCCGAAGCGAAGCCGCGCGACATCGTCACCTTCATGAGCGCCGCCGGCCTGCCGGCGCGCGCCGTGCTCACGCCGTGGCTCAAGCGCTACCTGGCCAAGGAGGAGAAACTGCGCGCCAGCGCGCACCCCGACTGCGGCACCTGCCCGAGCCAGCTCCAGTGCCTGGCGCACTGCGGCTTCAAGGACGGCAACCCCGCGGCCGGCCAGTTCTGCATCGAGACCCAGCTGGCCGCGGCCCAACGCGGAAACATCGAGCACGGGCTGTTCTTCCGCGGCTCGGAGCCGCTGCCATTCGACAGCGAAATCCGCAAGGTGAGCGAGCTGCTGGAATACCTCCTGACCGGCAAGCGCCCGGAAATCAGCGCCCATCCCGCCGCCGCGGCATGAGGTTACAGGCCGTGCCCGCCGGGCGGCGCCGACAGCGCCGCGACGTCAGCTAATCTCCGATCATGCCCCCGAAAAACTCAGGCGCGACCGCCCCTCCCTACCCCGGTACGCCGACCACCGCCGACGGCTCGGCCGTGGTCGTGTGGGTCGAGACCAACACCTCCGACGGCGCCTGCGCCTATCCGATCACGCCCTCGACCAACATGGGCACGGGTTATCAGCTGGCGGTCGCCAACGGCAACAAAAACCTCTGGGGCCGGGAGCTGTTCTTCCTCGAGCCCGAATCCGAACACAGCGCGGCCTCGGCCTGCGAGGGCTTCGCCCTCGCCGGCGGGCGCGTGACCAATTTCACCTCCGGCCAGGGGCTGGTGTTGATGAAGGAGGTGCTGTACCCCATCTCCGGCAAGCGCCTGCCGATGGTGTTTCACATCGGCGCGCGCGCGCTGACCTCGCATTCGCTCAACGTGCACGCCGGCCACGACGACGTCATGGCCGTGGCCGACTGCGGCTGGGGCATGCTGTTCGCGCGCAACGCCCAGGAGGCGCAGGACCTGGGGCTGATCGCGCGGCGCGCGGCGGAAAACTCGCGCACGCCGTTCATGTCGGTCCAGGACGGCTTCCTCACCACGCACACGATCGAGAACGTGCGCCTGGCGGAGCCGGAGCTGATGAAAGAATACGTCGGCGATCCGCGCGACAAGCTCGCGTGCTTTTTCGATCCCGACCGCCCGCTGATGACGGGCGTGGTGCAGAACCAGGATTCCTACATGAAGGGCAAGATCGCGCAGCGCTACTTCTACGACGAGGTGCCGCGCCATCTGGGCGAGGCGTTCGACGAGTTTCACCGGCTCACCGGCCGGCGCTACGGCTTCGTGGACGGCTACCGCCTGGAAGACGCCGAGTACGCCATCGTCGGCCTGGGCTCGGTGATGGAGACCGCGATTCCGGCGGTGGACTGGATGCGCAAACAGTTCGGCTGGAAGGTCGGCCTGCTGCACGTGACCAGCTTCCGGCCGTTCCCCGGGCGCGCGATCGTCGCGGCGCTGAAAAACTGCAAGGCGGTTTCGGTGATCGAGCGCATGGACAACCCGCTGGCCAAGGACAACCCCCTGACCGTCGAGGTCAAGGCGGCGTTCGCCGACGCGGCCGCCGGCATGAGTGGTTATGACGCGATCACACGCGTGCCGAAAATCTACTCCGGCGTCTACGGCCTGGGCTCGCGCGACACGCGCGTGGGCGACCTCGTCGCCGTCGCCGAGAACATGATCGCCGGCGGCAGGGAATTCTTCGCGCTCAACATCGTCCACCCGACGGCGCTCGCGCGCCGGCACGACCCGGACGTGCGCCCGCGGGGCGCGTTCTCCATGCGCGGCCACTCGGTCGGCGGCTACGGCTCGGTGACCACCAACAAGGTCATCGCCTCGTTGGTCGAGGAGATTTTCGGCCTGTTCGTGCAGGCCTATCCCAAGTACGGCTCGGACAAGAAGGGCCTGCCGACGACGTATTATCTCACCGTCGCGCACGAGCACATCCGCGAGCACGCGGAGCTCGAGCACGTGGACTTCGTGCCGATCCACGACATCAACGCCTTCGGCGCCGCCAACCCCATGCACGGCATCGCCGCCGGCGGCTGCCTCTTCATCCAAAGCCGCTTCGAGACCGACGCCGAGGTCTGGCGGCACATCCCGTCCCTGGCGCGCGACACCATACTGAAGAAGCGCCTGCGCGTGTTTTATCTCGACGCGGTGCGCATCGCGCGCGAGCTCGCCGCCACGCCCGACCTGCAGACGCGCATGCAGGGCATCGTGCTGCTCGGTATCTTCCTCAAGGTCGCGCCGTTCGTGCGCGCGAAAAACCTGAGCGAGGCGCAACTGTTCGAGGGCGTCGAGAGGGCGCTGCGCAAGTATTTCGGCCGCCGCGGCGAAAAGGTCGTCGAGGCCAACCTCACGGCCGTGAAACAGGGCTACTTCGGCGCGCACGAGCTCGACCTCGCCCGCATCTCGGCAGCCGTGGCGGACAGTCGGCCAACAACTCAACGCAGAGACGCAGAGGCGCGGAGAAAATAGCAGTGAATCACCAGATCAAGTTTCCTCTCTGCGCCTTTGCGCCTCTGCGTTGAGTCTTTGAGATTCCCGTAGGACCAACCATGTCAGCCACCGAAAAGTTCGCCGCCGACTTCATAGACCAGGAGATCTTCGAGAAGGAGATCCTGGGCGCGTATCAGGACGGCAGCGCCGAACAGTGTCTGCCGGCGGATCGCGCGGTCGCGCTCTCGTGGATGCCGCCGGCGACCGGCGCGCTGCGCGATTTCTCCACCATCGCGCCGGACCTGCCGGAGCTCGACGCCGCCAAGTGCGTCGGCTGCATGGAGTGCGTGACCCAGTGCCCCGACACCGCGATCCTCGCCAAGATCGTGCCGGCGGCGCAACACGCCGCGCTGGTGGACAAGCTCGGGGGCGAGGAGCACGGCGACTTCACCGCGCGCCAGTTCGCCAAAACCACCAAGTATTTCGACGTGCCGGCGCGCAAGGGGCACGAGGGCGGGATGTTCTTCCTCGTCACCGATCCCGGCAAGTGCAAGGGCTGCGGCGAGTGCGTCACCGCCTGCGGCGATCATCAGGCGCTGCGCATGATCCCCAAGACCGACCGCAATCTCGAGCAGTACCGCGCCGCGACCTCCGTGTTCCGCAAGCTCCCCGACACGCCGCGCGCCTACATCCAGGACAAGGTGCTGTCGGACATGATGCTCCGGAACTCGACGCACCTTTTCGTCGGCGGCGCGGCCTCGTGCATGGGCTGCGGCGAGACGACCGCGATCCGCATGATGCTGACCGCGACCGCGTTCGTGCACGGCGAGAACTCCATGGGCATCGTCGCCGCCACCGGCTGCAACACCGTGTACGGCTCGACCTATCCGCACAACCCCTACAAGGTGCCGTGGACCAACTCGCTGTTCGAGAACGCCCCGGCGGTGGCCATGGGCGTGCGCGCACAGTGGGACCAGCGCGGCCTCAAGTCCAAGCGCCTGTGGGTGCTCGGCGGCGACGGCGCCATGCTCGACATCGGCTTCCAGGCGCTGTCGCGCATGCTCATGAGCGGCATGGACATCAAGGTGCTGGTGCTCGACACCCAGGTGTATTCCAACACCGGCGGCCAGGCCTCGACCGCGACGTTCCTGGCGCAGGACTCGAAGATGGCGGCCTACGGCAAGAGCCAGCACGGCAAGAGCGAGCGGCGCAAGGAGCTGGCGCAGATCGCCATGATGCACCCGGGCGTGTACGTGGCCCAGACCACCTGCGCCCACGTCAATCACTTCTACCGCGCGATCCTCGCCGCCAACGAATATCCCGGCCCGGCGATCGTGAACGTCTACACGCCGTGCCAGCCGGAGCACGGGATCGGCGACGACGCCTCGGTGCGCCAGTCCAAGCTCGCGGTGGACGCGCGCGCCTTCCCGCTGCTGGTCTACGATCCGCGTGCGGGCGAAAGCCTCAAGGAGCGGCTGAACCTCCAGGGCAACCCGGCGCGCAAGGACGATTGGTATGTGACGCCGAAGGGCGAGACCGTCAACTTCGTGAGCTTCGCGCGCACCGAGGGCCGCTTCGCCAAGCACTTCGACCAGGACGGCAACCCCTCGCCGGCGCTGCTGCGGGCCCAGGAAGACCGGCTCAAGAACTGGCGGCTGCTGCAGGAACTGGCGGGGTTGCGCTGACCAGGGGCGGCGCGCCGGCTAGAAGCTATCTCAAAAACACCCGAACCGCAGATGAACGCAGATTAATGAAGAGGTAAACGCGGATTTATCGCATGAATCCTTCGTATATCTGCGTTCATCCCTGGAAATAAATCCGCGTTAATCCGCGGTTAAAGTATTTTTTGAGATAGGTTCTAGTTATTTCTGGCCACCGGGAGGTTCGCGGCCGCCCAGGCCTCCATGCCGCCGGCGACGCTGGACGCGTTCTGGTAGCCGAGCAGATGCAGGAGCCGCACGGCCTCGAGGCTGTCGCGGCCGGTGCGGCAGAGGCACAGCAGGCGCAGCCGGTGCGCGGCGAACAGGTTCAGCATGCCGAGGTGGGACGGCATCGTGCTGACGATCGTCGCCAGCGGCGCCTCGTCTTCTTCCGCCCTTGCCGGTTCGCCGAGGAATCCCCGGAGAATGTATAACGGCAGAAACACGGCGCCGGCCGCGGGCGGGGAGTCCTCGATCTCCCGCGGGTGGCGGACGTCCACGATTCGGCCCTGATTGTTGCAATGCATCTCGTACGCCGTCTGGACCGAGACGTGATCCCAGTTTTGAAGACTCAGGTCCCGGATTTTTCTTTGCGTCTGCGTCACGCCCATAGTTCCTCCGATCAATCTGATCAATCCGCGACCGCGACCTCCGCCGGGCGCGGCCTTTAAAAAAAGTGGGCGTCCCTGCCCAATTCCTCAACGAGCCGGATAGACGCACATTAACAAGCGGCGGGTAACAGATGGGT
The DNA here is from genome assembly GCA_001785175.1 of Candidatus Muproteobacteria bacterium RIFCSPHIGHO2_01_FULL_65_16. Taxonomy (GTDB): domain Bacteria; phylum Pseudomonadota; class Gammaproteobacteria; order Acidiferrobacterales; family Sulfurifustaceae; genus MFSY01. Next base: position 13,255 of record MFSY01000022.1, read on the forward strand.
AACAGCCGATGCGGGCCGGGTGCCCGGCGGGCGTGGTTCGGGGGAATACCTGTTTGATCGGCTAAATCAGCGACTTATATACAGCCTCGGTCTGCGGCGAGGGCTTGATGCCCAGGGTGGCGGACAGGGTCTTGCAACAGCGCTGATAGATATGATGGGCGTCGGCGCGCCGGCCGAGACGCTGATAGGCCAGCATCAGGCGCTGATAAAAAAGCTCCGCCAGGTCGTCTATTTCCAGCGCCTCTTGATAACAGTCCACGGCCTTCCGCCAGTCGCCCGCGGCCTCCCGGTCCCGGCCCAGGTCCTCGAACAGGCGCAGGAACCGGCCGCGCAGACGCTCGCGCCGCGGCACCGCCCAGGGAAGATCGTCCTTGCCCAGGAAATGGCCGCGATAGAGGTCCGCGGCCCGGGCCAGCCACGCGCGGGCCAGGTCGGCCCTTCCCTCCCGTTCGGCCGTTCCCGCCCGATCGCACAGGCGCTCAAAGGCATTACTGTCCACCCAGGCGTAGCGGGGATTCAGGGTCAGGCGCCCGTCCTTGAGCTCGATGGCCTCCTTGCAATTCAGCAGGCGGCGCAGGCGATGCAGCGTCGTTACCAGCGCGCGGCTTGCGGCGTCGCCGTCGGCGGCGGGCCACAAGACATCGGTCAGTTGCTCCTGCGCGACGTCGCTCCCGCCGAACGCGATCAGCGCCTTGAGCAGCACCAGCGGCTTGCGCTGCGCCTTGGCGCCGAAACTCATGGGCCTTTCGTCCTTCATGACGGCGAAGCGCCCGAGCGCATATATCTTCACCGCCCAGGGCCAGCGCTCCACATCAGCCGCGTCGGCCGCGGGCGCGAGGTTGCGCTTGAGTATCAGCTGCCGCACGTAATCCGCCTCCGTGCCCTGCTCCAGGGCCGCGGCGCAGAGGCGCGCCATGACATCGGGGCGCCAGCCGAAAATGTTCGTGTATCCCTGCCGGCGCCCGAGCGCCATGGCCCGGGCGAGCGGCGCGCGCACGTCCGCCTCACGCCCCGCGTCCAGGGCGAACTGCGCCTCGGTCAAAAGGCACATGAACTCGGAGACGCGGTTGCGCGTGCGCTCGGTGATACGGCGCGCCTGCGCCAGCTGCTCCCGGGCCTGCTGTTCCTCGCCGCGCTCGTGCAGGATCTGCGCCATGAGCACATGGCCGCGCTCCTCGAGCGTCACCGATCCGGCCTCGAGCGCCAGGCGCAGCGAGCTCTCCATGTGCGATTGGGCGCCGGCGATGTCCCGGCGCAGGAGGGCGAGCCAGGCGTTGCAGTAGTGATAGATGCACACGTCCACGCGCCGCGATTCATCCAGCGCCGCGGCCGTGGCCTTTATCAGCTCCTCGGCGCGCGCGAGGTCGCCCGCGCTCAGGGCGATGCTCGCGCCCTGCTCGAGCAGCACCGCGTTCCAGATCGTGACGCCGGTGGCCTTCGAGGTCTCGATCCCGGCGTTCACCGCGGCGAGATCGGCCGCGCCGCCGGTGGCGTGCACCTGGTAGATCGCCTCCATCACGTGGCGCACGATCCGCAGCAGCGGCGTGAGCTCCTGGTCCGAAGCCGCGCGCTGGAGGTTCTGGACCGTGAGCCCGGCCTTGACGTGGTCGCCGGTCCACATGTGGTACAGGGCCAGGTAGGCCATGGTGAATATGCGCAGGTTGAGGTTGGCGCTCTTGCGCGTGAGCGCCTCGGCGCGGACGACCCAGTCGTGAATCCGCGGGTGGTGCAGCTGGCGGAACAGGAGCGCCATGGACATCGCCTGGGTCGTGCGCTCCTCGATCTCGAGCGAGGGAAACGTCGGATCGTCGGCCAGCAACTCATCCATGACCGCGATCCAGTGGTCGAGCAGCGTCAGTTCGGCGTAGCCGTGAACGATGGACTCGACGACGCCGGACCAGGCGAGCAGCGTGCCGGTGCGGTCGCGCGTCTCCCGGAACAACGCGAACGCGCGCTCGAAGAAGCGCCGCCCTTCTGGCGGATTGAAGGGAAAGCGACAGATCCCGGACCAGTACAGCAGCCACGGCGATTTTTCGAGGTAGCCCGAGGGCAGGGCGCCGAGCCATTCCATGAGCGTCTGGGTCCGGCCCTGCGCCACCATGGTCGGGGCGTTCTCGAGAATCAGCCGGGCGATGCCTTCCCAGTCGTCGGCCTGGCGCAGCAGGCCCGCGGCGTCCTCGGTGTGCCCGGTTTCTTCCAGCGCCGCGGCGGCGCTTTGATATATCCGCATCAGGCGCGCCGGCGAAAAGCTGCTACGCGCGCGTGTCAGGAGAAACTCGCGGAACAGCGGATGATATTGATAGACCGGCTCGGCCTGGGCGTGCTTCAGGATGAAATAATTGTTGCGCGTCAATTCCTCCAGGATGCGGCCGGCGCGGCGCTCGCCGGACAACCGCGCCACCATGCCGGCCGTCATCTTCGGCAGGAAGGCGGACAGCATCAGCACCTCCTGCGTCGGCGCGTCGGTCTTGACGAAGATCTCCCCGGCGAAATAATCGAACAGCACGCCCGGCGGCGCCGCATCCGGCGGCAGGGGCGGGGGGTTGTCGCCCTTCGTCCGCTCCAACATGAGCACGAGGCCGGCCGCCCACCCCTGCGTTATTTCGTACAATCTGCCGGCCGCGATCTTGGGCCGGCGCAGATGGCCGCGGTGCCGGGCGAGGCCCTCCGATTCCCGGGGCGTGAGCTTCAGTTCCTCCCATCCCAGCACTTCCAGGGCGTTGTAGGTCATGAGCCGCGCGAAGGCCGGCGGCGGTTCGCTGCGGCTGATCACGATGGCGCGCGCGCCGCGCGGGAGCTGTTCCAGGCCGTCCCGGATCAGCGCGTGCATCTTGCTGTCCTCCGGCAGTTCCTGATAGTTGTCGAGCACGATCAGGAACGGCGGTTTCAGGCGCGCGTAGAGTTCCTGAAAGAAACGGCGCGTGAAGATATCCAGGCCTTTGCGATACTCCGGGGTGAGGTGCGGCAGCGGTTTGCGCCGGCGCGGGGCGGCGTCCCTGGCGGCAATACCGAGATAATGAATGAACGTGGCCGGGTCGGCGTCGCCCGCGTCAATCTGATACCACAGGCTCCGGAGCCTGCGGCGCCGGGCGTAACTGGCGGCGAGGGTGGTCTTGCCGGCGCCGGGCGGGCCGACGATCCACGTGATCCCGCTCTTGCCGCCGCGGTCGAGGCGGCGGAACAGCCGGGTGCGTTGCAGCACATCCGGCAGCTCCGGGGACGTGATCTTGGCCAGTGCGGGCGCGTTTCTTCGCACCTAATATCCTCCCCTCACAGGGCGACGCGGTATCGCGTTAAGAAAGCTCTGAGCCGCGTCAGGCCAGATAGAAAAAAACCGCACAGAAATGACTGGCGCTGCCGCCGAGCACGAACATGTGCCAGATGCCATGTCCATGCCTCAGCTTCCCATCCAGGGCGTAAAAGACGACCCCCGCGGTATAGATCACGCCGCCGACCACCAGCCACGCCAGCCCGCCGCCGGGCAGGACCTGCGCCAGCGGCCGGATGGCGATGAGCACAAGCCAGCCCATCACAAGATAAATTATCAACGACAGCACCCGCGCGCCCCTGGCCAGCCAGAGTTCTTGAATTATGCCGAGCAGCGCCAGACCCCAGATGACGCCGAACAGCGACCAGCCCCACGGCCCGCGCAGGGCCACGAGCGCGAACGGCGTGTAGCTGCCGGCGATCAGGAGATAAATAGCGCTGTGGTCCAGGCGGCGCAGGATCCGCTTGGCCCGGCCGCGCAGGCTGTGATACAGGGTGGATGAGGTATACAGCAGCAGAAGGCTGACGCCATAGACCGCGAAGCTCACGATCTTCCACGGATCGCCCTGGCGGCTGGCGGGCACCACCAGCAGCGCGAGCCCCGCGAGCGCCAACGCCGCTCCGAGCAGATGGGTAATGCTGTTGAGGCGCTCACCGCGATACATGCTGTTATTCCCTCACCGTCATCGCCACCGACGGCGGGCGAACCGCGCTAACAGGATGCTGAAAAAGTCCATCCAGGACTTTTCCAGCCACGCAAAGCAAAAATGCGATTTTTGCTTTGCTTCATTTTTCAAACACTTGGGTGTTTGAAAAATGGCGGTCGGTCCCTCGACCGCACCACAGGTTGCTGAAAAACGAGTTTTTCAGCAACCTGCTAAAGGCTCGGCGTGGCGTCGCGGCCGCCGCGGCGGTTTTCGTGACGGCTCTGACAGCCGATGCAGCGCTTGGCGGTGGGGTAGGCCTCCAGGCGCTCGGGCGCGATCGCGTCGCCGCAGTCAACGCAGACGCCGTAACCGCCGTCCTGAATGCGCGCGAGCGCCGCCTCGATGTCCTGCAGCTCCGCAACCTCGCGCTCGAGAATCGCGAGATTCACGCCCTCGAGCAACGCGGCGACCGATTCCTCCCCGGCGTCGTGGACCTGGTCCGCGAGCTTGGCGTAATCGTCCCGCTTGGATTCGATCAGCGCGTCGTGGACGAGCCAGCGCAACTGCTCGCGCCGCTGCTTGAGGCGCTGCTCGAAACGCAAAATGTCTTTCTCCGGCAGTCCGGGCATGGCTCGACTCCCTCGATCGCTGGTCCCGAACGGCAGACCTTTAATCCTAAAAACGGCGATTGCATCCGCAGATTACGCAGATTTCCGCAGATTTTAAGAATGTTATGAGTAACTTTCCTTCTCTCACCATATGGGTGCGCCAGGCAGTCATTCAAACCAAATGATTCATCTGCGTTAATCTGCGAAATTTGCGGACAACTGCTTTTTCCAAGTTAATACTAATCCCAAAACCGCGTTTGACCAAGCACTGACCGGCGCGCTACGCCCGCCCCGGGTAGACATTCACGCGCGTGCAGCGGCCCGCGGGAGCGGTCTCGAAACGCACCGGCAGGAGTTGCGGCAGCAGCCACATCGCGGTCTGCGCGTGCGCGGACAGCCCGCGGGCCAGGAAACAGGACGGCCCATCGGCCAGCGCGAGGTACACGAGCAACTGGTCGGACGCATGGATGTCAAGGGTGGCGCCGGCCTCGAGCTCGGCGCGCAGGGCCTGCGCCGCGTTCTCGCCCACGCGCTCGGCCGGCACGCCGCGCTGCGCGACCTCGGCGCCGCCGAGGAGCGTATGCGCGGTACGCGCCCGGAGCACGATCGCGCCGCCCGAGCCGATCGCATCCGCCCGCCCCAACACCTGTTGCTCTATATGAGGCGGCGGATAACCGGAGAGGATCTGCGTCGCCGTCGCGCGCATGCGTTCGGCGATACGCGCCGGCAGGTTGGCGACATGGACAGCCCCGCTTATCTCCTCGAGCGCGCCGGGTGTCTCGAGATTCAGCGGCCGCGGCGCCCCGGGCTCGACCTCGATCTCGACCTCGCCGCCGCCGCGCGGATAATAGCCGCGGCGGATGAGCCTGATCGCGGTCTCGAGGCCCATGCGCCCGAGGAGCGGCAGAAGCACGAGCCGGAAGTAATCGAGCGGCGGCGCCGCCCTGACGTCCGTGCCGCCGATCAGACGCAGCGTGACCTTCCCCCCGCCGGCGAATGCGACCGGCAGACAGGCCTGGAGCACAAGCGTTATCGAACCGGCGGTGCCGACATCGAAGCGGAACGCTCCGCCGCGCGGCCGCCCGGGACGAAAGGTGATTTCCCGGGCGCGCACGGAAAGCCCCTCGACCTCGGCCCGGCAAAGCTCGGCGACCGCCTTGACGGCCGTCAGATGTTGCGGCGCAAGCCCGGGCGGCGCGCGGCGCGCGCGGATGTTGAACAGGCGGATCGTCCTGCCGGTGAGCGCTGCGGCCGCGCAGGCGGTGCGCAGCAACTGGCCGCCGCCCTCGCCGTGGGAACCGTCTATCGCTAACACGCTTCCAGTCACGTCGCCACGTGCCCGGTTCTTCTATCGCTGTTGAAAAACGAGCGGGCTACTCAGCGCCCCGTTCGGGTTGAGCCGCCTTTTAGGCGGCGCTTATTTGAATGCGGGATGCTCCCGCCCCGCACCCAGGGTTACTCTTC
>MFSY01000023.1:0-4941 GCA_001785175.1 Candidatus Muproteobacteria bacterium RIFCSPHIGHO2_01_FULL_65_16
ACGGGCGAGAACTCGCGCTCCTGCAGCACGCGCAGCAGCTTGGCCTGAAGGCCGGGATCGAGATCGGCGATTTCGTCCAGGAACATGGTCCCGCCCTGGGCCTGCTCCAGGCGCCCGGGGCGGCTCTGCGTGGCGCCGGTGAAGGCGCCCTTCACATAACCGAAGAGCTCGCTCTCCATGAGATCGCGCGGGATGGCGGAGCAGTTGATGGCCACCCACGAACGCTCGCGGCGCGGTGACAGCTCGTGGATCGTGCGCGCCACCAGCTCCTTGCCGGTGCCGCTCTCGCCGGTGATCAGGACATTGGTCTTGTACGGCGCCACGCGCCGGATCTCCTCCAACAGCCGCTGCGCCGCCGGGCCCTCGCCGATCAGGCGCCGGCCGGACAGCGACTGGCTGACCGTGGCCTTGAGCCGCTCGTTCTCGCGCAGGATGTCGCGCAGCTTGATGCTGTTGTGCACCGCGATCTCGAGCTGCTCCGGTTCGAACGGCTTGGTGAGGTAATCCGCCGCGCCGTCGCGGATGCTTTTCACGGCGGAGCGGATCGTGCCGTGCGCGGTGACGATGATGACCGGCACGTCCGGGCGCTCGTGGCGGCAGCGGCGCACGAACTCCTCCCCGCCCATGCCCGGCATCTTGAGATCGGTCAGCACCACATCCAGGTTATGATTCTGCAGGTGCGGCAGCGCCGCCTCGCCGCTCGCGGCCAGCAGCACCTGATGCCCGGCCTCTTCCAGGACCATGCGCATGACCGCCTGCATGTTCTGTTCGTCATCAACGACCAATACCGTACGTTTCATAAGCCCCCTATATTTACCCTTGCGAGCCATCCATGGCGTGACGGTCACGGCTTCGACCAACACCAGCCCGCACTTCTCGCTGCGCGGTCCGCGCTTCGCTCGAAGTCCAGCCTGGCCATCCATGGCCAGGCGTTCGCCGCTTTCGCGGCTCACCCATGTGCGGGCGTTCGGCGGCGCCGATGCACATTAACCCTAAAAACGGCACTTGAACCGCCAAGACGCCAAGGTCGCCAAGAGAATCAAAACGCTAAGAATGAAATGCGACTCACCGGTTGGGTGACGCAGTCTTGGGGCGTAAGTCGCACATTCACTTGGCGTTCTTGGCGTCTTGGCGGTTAGACTGCTTTTTCTAGGTTCATGCCTGCGCCCTCTTATAAACCGGAAACCGCATCGTGAAGCGCGCGCCCTTTTTCTCCGGCAGCTGCGCCTCGAGCCGTCCGCCGTTGGCCTCAACCAGCGTGTTGGCGATGGTCAGTCCCAGACCGGTCCCCTCCTCCTTGGTGGTGAAGAACGGCTCGAACAGCCGCGGCATGATCTCGGCCGCGATCCCCGACCCGCTGTCCTCGACGGACAGCTGGACATGGTCCCCGTCCACGCGCGCGGAGAGCCGGAGCTCGCCCTTCCGTCCGGCCATGGCCTGCAGCGAGTTGGTGAAAAGATTGCCCCACGCCTGCTGCAGCAGGCCCGCGTCCGCCATGATCTCGGCCCCGTCGTGGTCGAGCTGCTTGCTGACCGCAATGTTATTTTTCCCCGCGAGGGCGGTGTTCAGGGCGCGTTCCATCGGCTGCACCGGGTCAATGGCGGCGAACGCCGGCTGCCGGTGGCGCGAAAGCTGGAGGAAATCCTGGACCAGGTCGCTCACCCGCAGGCTCTCCTCGCGGATCATGCGCACCAGCTCCGCGGTCTTTCCCGGGTCGCCGGCGGACTTCTCCAGCAGCGCGGACGAGGTGTTGATCACGCCGATGGGATTGCGGATCTCGTGCGCCAGCGCCGCCGACAGCTCGCCCATGGCGGTCAACTTGTCCTTCCGGAACCGCTGCGCCTGTTCGTCGTGCGCCGCGCGCAGGCGCGCCGCCATGGCGTTGAACGCCTTGGCCAGATCGCCGAGCTCGTCCGCGGACTGGATCGGGACGCTGGCGTTGAAATTCTGCCCGGAGAGCTGCATGACGCCGTCGCGCAGGTATTCGATCGGGCGCAGCACCAGGCGGCTCAGCAACAGACCCGTGAGCCCGCCGATCACGACCCCCACCAGCGAGATCAGCAGGAACAGCACGATGCGGTTGGTCAGGACATCATGGAAGCCGCGGCGCTCGAGGCCGCTGAACATGATCCCCTCGACCCGCCCGGTGGTGTCCACGATCGGGGTGTACAGGCCGCGAAACTGTCCGTTCTCGGCCATGAGGCTGTAATACGGTTTCTGGTCCTTTTCCAAATGCCGCAACGCATCTGCGGTGAGCGACCTGAGCGCGACCGCCTGATCCGGATTCGAGAACACGTCGTAGTAATTATGCCCTTCGCGGTAGTACAGGCGGGTCTTGAGGCCGGTAAACTGCGCCAACTCATTGGTGAAATCCTGGCCCAACAGGCTTCCGAGCACCAGGTAAAAACGCGGCGCGCCGTCGTGCGGCACCGGCGTGATCCCGACCGCCGCCAGCATGCTCTTGTTTTTCCGCACCACCTTGAGCACGGCCTCGGTCTGCCCGCTCTCCCACAGGGCCTCCATCTCGATGGGGATGGAGGAATAGATCAGCTTGTAGTCCGGCGTATAAACCTGAAACAGATGAACGCCCAGCTCCTGGGCGATGCGCCGCACGGGTGTCGGCATCGAGTCCTCGTCCGGGCGCCGCTGGAGGCGCGCCACAAACGCTTTGTCGTCGGCCAGAACACGGCCCAGCATGTCGGCGTCGTTCTGATACGCCTGCAGCCAGTTCTGGCTGGCGCGCGCGGCGTCCATGATCCAGCGCTCCAGGCGCTGCTCGAAGCTCGATGCCACCCACTCGGACGCGAGCCACCCGGCCGCCAGCATGGGTACGATCACAATGACCGTCACCACCAGCAAAACCTTGCGTTGCAGCCGTCCGAGGGGCAGTCGCCATTTAGTCATATTCTTCTAAATTTGTGGTCATCTACAAAATTTGATGTTTATATCTTCGATTAAAAAATAGGGAGTATCGAGATCTTTTTATAACTCGTTGATTCTGAAAGACAGGCTTATATGCCGGTATATGGCATGGCGATTGCTCTTGCACCTGCCGATGACGGCGCGCATACCATGCATGCCGTCAGTGCCGGAAGATAAAAACCAAGGAGCATATATGAAAAAGACCCTGAGCAGCTTTATCGCCCTGTCCATCGCCCTTCTGTTCGGCGCGGCCACCATCTCCGTGAACGCCGCCGACGCCCCGGGCAAGACCGAGGCCAAGAAGGAGACAAAGATGGAAGTATGCAAGGACAAGGAAGGGAAAGAAGTGAAATGCCCGGAGAAGAAGAAAGGCAAGAAGAAGAAAGTCGAGACGAAGGTCGAGACGAAGTAATCCGTCCGTCTTCTCCTGCCGTACAAAAGCGCCCCACCCGGGGCGCTTTTTTTATGGCTGAATATTCATTTATCCGCAGATTACGCAGATTAAAAATGCTGGAACCACAGATGCACACAGATAAACACAGGTTGAAACTTTGTTGGAACCGCAGATGAACACGGATGGACGCAGATAAGAGGGCGACAGATAAAGCGGATAAAAGAATTTGTTCTCTTGGCGTTCTTGGCGTCTTGGCGGTTCAATGTTGTTTTTTTAAATCTGCGTTAATCTGCGTTAATCTGCGGATAAACGTTTTTTCTTATTTCTTCCCGCCGGCAGCTCGCCGGGCGGGACGACGCTTCGGCCGGCATAGCGGATCGCCAGGATGCCCGCGGCGCAGACCAGCAGCGCGCCGAGGAATGAGAGCACATCCGGCACCTCGTTCCACCACAGCCAGCCGAGGACGGCGGCGAACACCACGGTGGAGTAGCTGAAAGGCCCGACCTGGGCCGCCGGCGCGCAGGCGTAGGCGCGTGTGATCAGAAGCTGCGCCAGGCTCGCGACCGCGCCGATGGCGATGAGCAGGACCCACAATTCCGGGTCCGGCGTACGCCAGCTCCACAGCAGCGGCACCGCCGAGACCGTGGCGCTGACGGCGCTGAAATAAAACACGATCCGGAACACGGGCTCGCTGCGCGTGAGGCGGCGGATGCCGACCACCGCCACCGCCGCCAGAACGCCCGAGGCCGCGCCGACCAGGGAAACGGGCGTGAACAGGTTGAGGCCCGGCTTCAGGATCAGGAGGATGCCGACGAAGCCGATGCCGATCGGCGTCCACAGCCGGTGCGAGACCGCCTCGCCCAGCCATAGAAACGCGATGAACGGCACGAACAGCGGCGTGGCGTAGTTGAGCAGCGTCGCCTCGGCGAGCGGCATGCGCGCGAGGGCGTAGAAGAAGCAGTACATGGCCGACAGCCCCGCCAGCCCGCGCGTGATATGCCGGGTGAGATGGCGCGTTTTCAGCTCGCCCAGACCCCGGTGCCAGATCCAGGGCGTGAGCGCGAGCAGGCCCATGGCGCTGCGGAAGAACACCACCATCTCGTCCGGCAGGCGCGTGGAGACATGCTTGATCATCGCCCCCATCGCGGCGAACAACAGCCCCGAGGCGATCATGAACACGGCGCCGCGCCTGAGATTTTCGGCGTGCATGCGCTACAGTTTTCGGATTCCGTGGCGCAATGCAAGCTCCCGCGGCGTGGGGTGGAGATAAACCTGGTCCGCGAGGGAAGGGTCGGGATGACGCCGCAGGTGACGCCGGATCAGCTTGAGCGGCGCCGCCAGGGCGGCAGACCCGCCGCGATAGGCCCGGATCGTCTCCCGCAGCTTCGCCGCTTCCGCTGGACGCAGTCGTTTCTCGACGCGGCCGGCGATGTATCGCAGCACGGCGGCCTGGCGCGCGGTGGTAGCCGGCTCTTCCAGCGCCCGCATGAAACGGCGGAAATACCCCTGCGCCTGCGCCTTCATGCCGGGTCCGCGCGCCCGGAGCAGGCGGCCGAGCGCCGGATAATGCCGCGCGCCGTGGGCCATGAGCGCCAGCCGGTGCGCGGCATGGAAGCCGGAGAGGC
>MFSY01000023.1:4982-5748 GCA_001785175.1 Candidatus Muproteobacteria bacterium RIFCSPHIGHO2_01_FULL_65_16
CGATAGGTGAAGACGCGCTCCAGAAAATTGTCCCGGCGCGCCGGATCGTGGAGCCCGTCCCCCTCCTCCGCCGGTAACAATGGATGCGTTGCAAGAAACACCTTGGCGTAGAGGCCCTGCCCGCGACGCCGGCCGACCGGCACCCGGCGCAGGCCGCAGCTTGGCGAGCGGCTTTTGAAGACATAGCCGCTGACGCCTCCAAGCTCGCGCGCCATGCGTTTGCCGTAGGCCGCGAGCCTGGTTGTCACATCCAGGGCCGGGTCATTCACGCCGACGGCGCGCGGATTCCCCGCCAGATGGATGGGCGCGCGCGGCACACCGAGGCCGATGGCGACCTCGGGGCAAATAGGGATGAATTCGAAATATTTTCCCAAGGTGCGGCTGACGAAGCGGTCATATTTATCGCCGCCGTCGTAACGCACCTTCTGGCCCAGCAGGCAACTGCTCACGCCGAGCCGGACAGCGCGGCCGCGCGCGGGCGATTCAGCCATGGCTCTTTTTAGCTCTGTTGAATTTCAAACGGATAATGCCAGCAGATAGCATGAGATGGGAAGTTTTGGGGTCCCCGTATGGCGCGCCCTATAGGCTGAAGCGATGATCTCACCGCGGAGACGCAGAGGCGCGGAGAAGATAAGCTATCAGCTAAATGAGCTATCAGCTGTCAGCTGTCAGCTTGAATCGTGCCCCAAGGGCTCGCAGAACACCAAAGGCAACGGAAGCACAGACTTGAGATGTGTGCTTTGCTTGGGTCCCCGTATGGCGCGCC
>MFSY01000024.1 GCA_001785175.1 Candidatus Muproteobacteria bacterium RIFCSPHIGHO2_01_FULL_65_16
TCCGGCCGCTCCACCGGGCCGCACCTGCACTTCGAGGTGGTGCGCGACGGGCGGGCGGTGAATCCGGCGAGGTATCCGGCCGCTCCACCGGGCCGCACCTGCACTTCGAGGTGGTGCGCGACGGGCGGGCGGTGAATCCGGCGAGGTATTTGCAGCAGCAGTCGGAAAAGGTCGCCCAGAAACCGCGCGCGAAGACGATCTAAAGGGAACCCTGAAAAATTGCTGAAAGCACGATTTTCACCGCAGAGAACGCAGAGCACGCAGAGAAAAATTCGTTTTCGTTTCAACCACTCCGCGCCTCTGCGTCTCCGCGGTGAGCTCGATGTTCGGTCGGTAAATGTTAGATAAGTAATCTCCCGGCGGCCTCCCCGCCGCATACCTGCTCAGGGTAACATCCCGCCATGAGCAGCCCCGGCGAAATCATCACCCGCAATCTGCACACCGTCCGGCAAACCATCGCCGCGACCGCGCGCGCGGCCGGCAGAAACCCGGAGGAGATCCGGCTGATCGCGGTGTCCAAGAATCAGCCGCGCGCGGCGATCGAGGCGGCGGTCGGGGCCGGTCAGCGCGCCTTCGGCGAAAACACCGTGCAGGAAGCGCTCGCCAAGATCCCGCACTTCACCGGCCGCGGCCTCGAGTGGCATTTCATCGGCCACCTGCAATCGAACAAGGCCCGATTCATCCCCGGCAATTTCTCCTGGGTACACGCGCTCGACAGCCTCAAGCTCGCGCAGCGCCTCTCGCGCCTGGCGCAGGAACAGGGCGCGGTCGTCAACACGCTGATCGAGGTCAACGTCGCGCGCGACCCGCGCAAGCACGGCGTCGCGCCGGAGGCGCTCTTTCCGCTGCTCGAACAATTACTGCGAGAAAATCCTTCCGGCATCGCGCTGCGCGGCCTGATGGCCATCGGCCCGCATCCGGCGGCCGAACCCGAGCTGCGCGCGGCCTTCGCCGCCGTGCGCAAGCTGCGCGACGACTGCCGGCGGCGCTTCGGAGCGAAGGACTTCACCGAGCTTTCCATGGGCATGAGCGGGGACTACATCGCGGCGGTCACGGAAGGGGCGACGATGCTGCGGGTGGGGACGGCGATTTTCGGGGGGCGCGGGCGGGAAGACAACTAGAACCTATCTCGAAATACTTTATCCGCGGATTAACGCGGATTTATCTCCAGGGATGAACGCAGATATACGAAGAATTCATGCGGTATATCCGCGTTTATCGCTTCATTGATCTGCGTTCATCTGCGGTTCGGGTGTTTTTTGAGATAGCTTCTAGTATCGCCCCGGTTCTAGCCGGCCGCCTCCCGATCGGCTAACATTCCGCCGCCATCACAATGACGGGAGGCACCACATGAAGCCATATACGATCTTTGTCGTCGCCGTGGCGCTGGCCGCCGGCGGCGCGGCGGCGCGGGCGGATTCGCTGGACATCAACCTCAACAACGAAAGCATCCAAGCCACCTATGCCGCCGAGCTGCGCGCGGCCGAATTCAACGTCGGCGCGCTGTATAACGACGACCGGGACGACTGGGTGGTCAGCATGGGAATCGTCGCCTCCGGCGAGGGACAGGGCGGGACACGCACCGAGGCCGGCCTGGGGGGAAAGATTTACGGCGCCTCCGTCGACAACCAGGACCTGCTGGCCCTCGGTCTGGGCGGGCAATTCCGCGTGTTCCCGGGCAACGGCCCGGTCGGCATCGGCGCCTACGGCTTTTACGCCCCGGACATCGTCACCGGGATGGACGGCAAGAAATTCTGGGAGGCCGGCGCGCGCCTCGAGTTCGAGCTCGTCCGGCGGACCGCCAATATCTACCTCGGCTACCGCAAGGTCCGGGCCGAATTCACCAACGGCACCGAGGCGACGATTGATTCCGGCGGCCACGTCGGAGTAAGAATCAGTTTCTGACCGCGGGTCGAGGCGGTATTACCGCGCAGAGGCACTCAGCCGGCGGCTGGATTATGCATTCGCCGCCCGTGGGACCTCCGCGGCGATCCTGGCTCCGAGCTTCTTTGCCGCCATGGAAAGATCGTAGCGGGCCTGCAGGTTGACCCAGAATTCCGCGCTGGTTCCGAAGAAACGCGCGAACCGCAGCGCGGTCTCCGGGGTGACGCCGCGCTTGCCATTTAGGATGTCCGTAATCCGCCCGGACGGAACGCGCAATGCCAACGCCAGGCGGTTGGCAGACAAGCCGCGCGCGATAAGCTCGCGCTTCAGGATTCGACCGGGGTGAACAGGTGTCATGACAGTGTCCTCGTTATCGAAATTTGCCAGAAATCTTTCCGGCACGATGGCGCCGGCACAAACTAGCCGCGGTGGTAATCAACAATCTCGACATCATGGGCATCGCCATCTTTGAATCTGAAGCATATCCGCCAACGCGCGTTAACGGTCATCGCCCACCGCCCCGCGCGATCGCCCTTGAGCTTGTGCAGACCCACGCTTTTCAAGGGGCTTAAATCACGCAAGCTTGTCGCGGCATCAAGCGCCGCCAGCAGGTCCTGGGCCGCCCCGACATCGAGGCCTCGAAATGGCGAGGCCTTGTTCTCACGGAAGAATCGCTCCGACGCCCGGTTGGCCCAGGTCTTGATCATCGTTAAATTGTACTACGGCAAACGTAGTATGTCTAATAAGGCAAGGGCCGCTACAAAATGCAGGGTGGAGCGGCTTGACCCGGTCCCGGGAAAGGGATTTACCGCGCCGACGCCCGCGCCGCGAGGTAGGCGCCGACGATGATCAGCGCCCCGCCCGCCCATTCCCGCGCGGTCACGATCTCGTCGGTCAGCAACTGCTGTGACGCCGCGCCGGCGACGATCTCGACGAGCGCGATCACCGCCGAGCGGTGCACCGGCATGTGCGTGACGCCGTATTGCACCAGCACGGTCATCGCCATGATCCCGAAAAGACCCAGGGCCACGGCCCCGGACAGCGCGGCGCCGGTGAGGGACGGGACCGGCGGCGCAAACAGCGCGATCATGGCTGCGGCCACGACCACCACGCCGGACCAGACCGCGCACACCTTGGCGGCGAGGGACGCCTGCTGCATCTTGCGCACGATCACGTTCGAGAGCGCGAAGGCGAAGCCGGAGCTGAGCGCCAGCCAGTCGGCCCGGCCCCGCGGCAGGAACGCGCCGAGCCGCGGGTCCCAGAGCATGGCCAGCGCCCCGCCCATGGCGAGCCCCAGGCTCAGGAGCGCCAGGTGCGAGATGCGCTCGCGCAGCACGAGCCGGCCCATGAGCGTGGCCCACAGCGGCGCGAGATAAAACAGCAACAGCACGCGCAGGATGTTGCCTTCGAGCACCGCCTCGACGAAGGCGACGTTGGTCCAGCCGGCCGCGACCATGAGCAGCGCGAGCGCCCCGGGGTAGCGGCGGAACTCGGCGAACGCGGTGTAGGTGCGCGGCAGGCTCGCGACCAGGGCGGTGGCGTAGATGATGAGCGCGAGCCAGATGCCGGAGAGGCCCAGCGCCTCGAGCCGGCGCATCGGGTACCAGATCACCCCCCAGAGGCAGGCGCCCACGACCAGGCTCAAGACCGGATAGAGACGCGGGGGCGGATTGGTGGACATGCGGGGCTTTCCGTATAATCTTGTTTTTCAAAATAAAACCAAACGCCATGAACTCCAGCCTGGCGGCGCTGCAACCTTACCCGTTTCAGAAGCTCGCCGACCTCGTCTACGGCATCGCGCCGCCGGCCGACAAAAGCCTCATCCGCCTCTCCATGGGCGAACCGCAGCATGCCGCACCGCCGTTCGTTTTGGAAGCGCTGCGCGCGAATCTCGCCGGTCTCTCCAGCTACCCGAGCACGAAGGGGGCGCCGGAGCTGCGCGCCGCGATCGCCGCCTGGGTCAACCGCCGCTTCCGCCTCGACCGGCAGCCGCTCGATCCGGAGCGGCACGTGCTGCCGGCGGCGGGCACGCGCGAGGCGCTGTTCTCCATCGCCCAGGCCGTCATAGACGACCGCGCGGCGGAACCGCCGCTCGTGATCATGCCCAATCCGTTCTATCAGATCTACGAGGGCGCGGCGCTGCTCGCCGGCGCGCGGCCGTACTTTCTGAACACCACGGCGGAAAACAACTACCGCATGGATTTCTCCCGTGTGCCCGAAGCAACCTGGGAGCAGGTGCAGCTCGTGTACATCTGCTCGCCCGGCAACCCCACCGGGGCGGTGCTCGAGCACGCCGACTTCGCGCGCGTCATCGAGCTGGCGCAGCAGCACGGATTCATCATCGCCTCGGACGAGTGCTACTCGGAGATATACTTCGACGAGTCCCAATCGCCCGTGGGCCTGCTCCAGGTCGCCAACGACCTCGGCGTCGAGGATTATCGCAACTGCCTCGTGTTCCACAGCCTGTCGAAGCGGTCCAACCTGCCGGGGCTGCGCTCCGGCTTCGTCGCCGGCGACGCCGGGCTGCTGGAGCAATACTTCCGCTACCGCACCTATCACGGCTGCGCCCTGCCGCCGCCGACGCAGGCCGCGAGCACCGCCGCCTGGCGCGACGAGGCGCACGTGCGCGACAACCGCGCGCGCTACCGCGAGAAGCTCGACGCCGTCCTGGAGATCCTGCGGCCGGTGCTGGAAGTGGAACGGCCCGAGGCCGGCTTCTATCTCTGGCCGCGGCTGCCGCAGGACGACGAGACCTTCACGCGCGAGCTGTACGCGCGCGCAAACGTACTGGTGCTGCCCGGCAGCTACCTGTCGCGCGCGGCGCACGGCGTCAACCCGGGGCACCGGCGCGCGCGCCTGGCGCTGGTCGCGCCGCTCGCCGAGTGCATCGAGGCCGCACAACGCATCCGAAATTATGTAGAATCGCTGGGTTAACCAATTCAATTTCACAGGATTAACAGGATTTTTCAGGATTCACAGGATTTATCGAGTATTCATAAAGCACCTTCCTAAGTTTTAATCCTGTTAATCCTGCGTAATCCTGTGAATCCTGTCTATTCGTTGTTTTGTTAAGGATACGAACCATGAGCGACATCCAGTCCGTCATCACCGAGGCCTTCGAGCGGCGGGCGCAGATCACGCCGCGCAACGTCGAGACGCGCGTCAAGGACGCGGTGCTGGAGGCGATCGAGCGGCTCGACAGCGGCCGGGAGCGGGTGGCGGAGAAGCAAGACGGCCGGTGGGTGGTGAACGAATGGCTCAAGAAGGCGGTGCTGCTCTTCTTCCGCATCGAGGACAACAGTTTCATCAAGGGCGGCTACACCAACTATTACGACAAGGTGCCGTCCAAGTTCGCCGACTACAACTCCAAGGCGTTCCGCGACGGCGGCTTCCGCGTGGTGCCGCCGGCGGCGGTGCGCCGGGGCGCCTATATCGCGCCGAGCGTGGTGCTGATGCCGTCGTACGTCAACATCGGCGGCTACGTGGACGAGGGCACGATGGTGGACACCTGGGCCACGGTCGGTTCCTGCGCCCAGATCGGCAAGAACGTGCATCTCTCCGGCGGCGTCGGCATCGGTGGCGTGCTCGAGCCGGTGCAGGCCGCGCCCACGATCATCGAGGACAACTGCTTCATCGGCGCGCGCTCGGAGATCGTCGAGGGCGTGATCGTCGAGGAAGGCGCGGTGATCTCCATGGGCGTGTACATCGGCAAGAGCACCAAGATCTACAATCGCCTCACCGGCGAGGTTACGTACGGGCGCGTGCCCAAGGGCGCGGTGGTGGTATCGGGCAACCTGCCCTCCCCCGACGGCAAGTACAGCCTCTACTGCGCGGTGATCGTGAAGCAGGTGGACGAAAAGACCCGCGCCAAGGTCGGCATCAACGAGCTCTTAAGGGATATATGAGTTCTCGACGCAAAGGCGCAAAGACGCAAAGGACTCACTATCAAGAGTTTTCTTTGCGCCTTTGCGCCTTTGCGTCAAAACTTCATACAAAATGCCAGACAAGACACTCGATCTCGCCAAGGCGCTGATCGCGCGGCCGTCGGTGACGCCGCACGATCACGGCTGCCAGGATCTCATGATCGAGCGCCTCGCGCCGCTCGGCTTCGCCGTGGAGCGCCTGAAGTTCGGCGACGTGGATAATTTCTGGGCCCAGCGCGGCGCGGGCAAGCCGCTGTTCGTGTTCGCCGGTCATACCGACGTCGTCCCGACCGGGCCGCACGAGCACTGGACGGGCGATCCCTTCCATGGGGAGGTGCGCGACGGCCGTCTTTACGGGCGCGGCGCCGCGGACATGAAATCCTCGCTGGCGGCCTTCGTCACGGCGCTCGAGGACTTCCTCGCGCGCCATCCGCGTCACAAGGGCGCCATCGGGCTCCTGATCACATCGGACGAGGAAGGCGCCGCGATCAACGGCACCGCCAAGGTCGTGCCATGGCTCGGCCAGCGCGGGATCACGATTGACTACTGCCTGGTCGGCGAGCCGTCGTCCGAAACCACCCTCGGCGATGTCGTCAAGATCGGCCGCCGCGGGTCGCTCGGCGGGCGCCTCATGGTGCGCGGCGTCCAGGGCCACGTGGCCTACCCGCACCTGGCGAAGAACCCGGTGCACCTGCTGGCCCCGGCGCTGGCGGAGCTGACCGCAACGGAGTGGGATCGGGGGGATCGGGATTTTCCGCCGACCAGCTTCCAGGTCTCCAATATTCACGCCGGGACCGGCGCCGAAAACGTCATCCCCGGGCGGCTCGAGCTGCTGTTTAATTTCCGCTATTCGCCCGCCTCCACCGAAGAGTCGTTGCGCCGCCGCTGCGAGGCGATTTTGGCGCGCCACAAGCTGGAATTCGAGATCGGCTGGACCGTTTCCGGCCGGCCGTACCTCACGCGCGGTACGACCCTGATAAACGCCGTCCGGCGCGCCGTGCGCGACGAGGCCGGGCTGGAGGTGAAGGCGGCCACTGGCGGCGGCACCTCCGATGGCCGCTTCATCGCTCCCACGGGCGCGGAGGTCGTCGAGCTCGGCCCCCTGAACGCAACCATCCACCAGATAGACGAGCACGTGGCCGTCGCCGATCCCGCGCGCCTTTCCAGGATCTACGCGCGCATACTTGAATTATTACTTTTGTGATAATAATCAGCATGTTGTATAAATCAGTTCATGTTGGTTATATGCGCTCTTCGGCCCGATAAGCCGCGGGCCAGCAACGGATACGCGGCGCTATACTTCAAAGGAGTGAAGGGGGGCGAATGAAAAAAACGGGGCTTTACAAAACGGACTGGTTTGCCGCCCTGCTGTTCGGCGCGCTGTTCCTCGTGTTCTTTTTCAGCGGCGCGCCGTTCCTCGAGCAGATGGAGTATGTCGCCTACGACGTCGGCGTGAACATGACCTCGCGCAGCGCCGGCGCCAAGGACAACATCGCCGTCATCGCCATTGACGACCACAGCATCGAGCGCGTCGGGCGCTGGCCGTGGTCGCGCAGCGTCCTGGGCGAGATGCTGGATGTGCTTCAGCGCGCCGACGCCAGGGCGGTCGGCCTGCTGATATTCCTCAGCGAGCCGCAAACCGACCCGGGCCTGGCCCACATCCGCAAGCTCAAGGGTTATGTCGAGGGCCCGGCGTTTCCCAAAAACAACCCGCGCCTGCGCCTGGAGCTCGCACGCCTCATGACGCAGGCGGAGAAGGACCTCGACGCCGACAGCCGCTTCGCCCGCACCATTCCGAAACGGCGCAATATCTATCTGCCGATGTTTTTCGACGTCGGCAAGCCGCTCGGCAAGCCGGACGCCGTGCTGCCGGGGTTCATCCAGCGCCACCGCCTCACCACCATCGTCAAGCACGCGGACAGCGACGGTTCGCCGTATCCCACGACCAAGGCGCACTACCCGCTGGAGCAGTTCGGCCTGCACGCGGCCGGTGTCGGCCATCTCAACCTGTTCAAGGATCCCGGCGGCGGCGTGCGCACGGAAACGCTGGTGCTGGAGCACTACGGTCAGTACTACCCGTCGCTCGCGCTGCTGCTCGCGGCGCGCGGCCTGAATCTCGGCCCGCGCGACATCGAAATCAACATGGGCCAGGGCGTGAAGCTGGGCCGGCTCGCGATCAAGACCGACGCGCACATGCAGATGTACACCGGGTTTTACGGCCCCGAGCGCGGCGGCGAACCGGCCTTCGCCACCTACTCCTTCCATGACGTGTTGACGGAAAAACTTCCCCGGGGCACGTTCAAGAACAAGATCGTCCTCATCGGCGCGACCGCCGTCGGCGTCGGCAACAAGCTCGTCACCCCGGCCAACGAGGCCATGAGCGAGCCGGAGCTGCTGGCGAACACCGTCGCCAGCATCCTGAACCAGGATTTCTACACCCGCCCCGCCTGGGTCGGCTGGGCCGAGGCGGCCATGTTTCTGGCGGTGCTGCTCTATCTCATGTTCGTGTTGCCAAACCTGGGCGCCGGCGTCGGCGCCGGCGTGTCGTCCGCGCTGTTGTTGCTGCTGATCGCCGGCGGCCATTACCTGATGATCAGCGAAAAGATCTGGCTGCGCGGCGTCTCCCCCGCCCTGTTCCTGCTCGCCGGGCACCTGCTCCTGACCACCAAGCGCTTTTTCGCCACCGAACGCCTCAAGCTCGCGGCCGAATCCGACTCGGCGCAGACCAACCGCATGCTCGGGCTCGCCTTCCAGGGACAGGGACAGTTCGACATGGCCATGGACAAGTTCCGCCGGCTGACGGCGGACGAGTCGGTGCTCGAGCTGATCTACAACCTGGCGCTGGACTTCGAGCGCAAGCGCCAGTTCAGCAAGGCGGGCGCGGCCTACGATTACATCCTCGGTCACGACGCGAAATTCCGCGACGCCGGCGAGCGCAAGAAACGCGCCCAGGCCGCCGAGAGCACCATCATGCTCGGCGCCAAGGGCGCCACCGCCACCGGCACCGTGATTCTGGACGGGGTTGATCAGAAGCCGACGCTCGGGCGCTATCAGGTGGAGAAGGAGCTGGGCAAGGGCGCCATGGGCACGGTCTATCTCGGGCGCGACCCGCGGATCAACCGGGTGGTGGCGATCAAGACCCTCGCGCTGTCGCTGGAATTCGACGAGTCCGAGTTGCAGCAGGTCAAGAACCGCTTTTTCCGCGAGGCCGAGACCGCCGGCAAGCTCAATCACCCCAATATCGTGACCATCTATGACGCCGGCGAGGAGCACGACCTGGCCTTTATCGCCATGGAATACCTGCAAGGGAAAGACCTGACGCATTACATCAACGCCGACAAGCCGCTGCCCGCGGCCTGGGTCATGGACGTGTGCGCCAAGGTCGCGGACGCGCTGGATTACGCGCACCGCCAGGGCGTCGTGCACCGCGACATCAAGCCGGCGAACATCATGTACAACGAGGCCGACAACAGCGTCAAGGTGACCGATTTCGGGATCGCCCGCATCACCGCCTCCAGCCGGACCAGGACCGGCGTCGTCCTCGGAACACCGTCCTACATGTCACCGGAACAGTTGGCGGGCAAACCCGTGGACGGCCGCTCCGACCTGTTCTCCCTCGGCGTGACCATGTTCGAGTTGCTGACCGGCAAGCAGCCGTTCGGCGGCGACTCCATGGCGGCGCTGATGTATCAGATCGCCAACGCCAAGCACCCGGACGCGACGCGCCTGCGGACCGATCTCCCGCCGTGCGCGCGCACGATCGTGGACCGGGCGCTGCTGAAGGAGCCGGAAAAACGCTTCCAGTCCGGGGAGGAAATGAGACAGGCGCTGCTGAAATGCCAGGCCGCGTTGCAACCGGAAAAAGGAGCGAAGGCGCGATGAGCGGACTGACGATGGCGGGCCTGACCGATCCCGGCCGGCAGCGCGCCGGGAACGAGGACAGCATCGCGGTGCAGCCGGAGCTGGGCCTGGCGGTGCTGGCCGACGGCATGGGCGGCCACCAGGCCGGCGAGGTGGCGAGCAGCATGGCCGTGGACATCGTGCGCCGGCACTTCGTCGAGGCCCTGGCGCGGCCGGCGCCCCGGGGCAAAAAAGGTCGCGGCGCGAAGGAGGCGGTCGAGCTCAGGGCCGCGGGCGAGGCCATCCGCCTGGCGAACAGCGCCATCTACGAGATGGCGCGCGCGCGCCCCGAGTGCGCCGGCATGGGCTCGACCATCGTGGTGGCCGTGTTCTACGGCGACAAGATGTGCGTCGCCCACGTCGGCGACTCGCGTTTATACCGCTTCCGCCGCGGCCGGATCGAGCAGCTCACCCAGGATCATTCCGTGATCCAGGAGCTGGTCAGCCGCGGGCTCGTCACCAGGGAAGAGGCGCAGCACTCGATCGGCAAGAATCTGGTGACGCGCGCCCTGGGCGTGGAGTCGGGCGTGACCCCGGATATCGCCGAGCAGACCGTGCAGACCGGAGACATCTACCTGCTGTGCTCCGACGGCCTCAACGACGTGATCACGGATCCGGAGATCGCACAGGAGCTCGGAAAGAACGGTGCGAACCTGGAGGAGACGACGCGGCGCCTGGTCGCGCTCGCCAACGCGCGCGGCGGGCCGGATAATATATCCGTCATCCTGGCGCGGACCGGGGCGCAGTTAGAGCGCGGCGGGAATCCGCCCGCGCGTCCGCGCGCGGCGGCGAAACAAGGTTAGAATCACGGCTTATAAAATCAAAGGCGGCGACAAAGATGGCGAAATTGGTCATCAAATTCGGCAACGAGGTCATTGACCACGTGGAGCTGCGGCAGGGCGACATGAAGGTCGGGCGCAAGCCGGGCTGCGACATCCACATTGACAACCTGGCGATCAGCGGCGAGCACGCCAATATCTTCACCATCGGCGAGGATTCGTTCATCCAGGATCTGGGCAGCACCAACGGCACGTTCGTCAACGGCAAGAAGATCTCCAAGCACCACCTGCGCGAAGGCGACAGCATCAGCATCGGCAAGCATTCGCTCGTCTACCTGGGGGAATCCGCCGCGCCCGGCGCCGGCGAAACGCAGGACGACTTCACCAAGACCGTCATCATCACCAGCCCCGGCCTGCGCGAGCCGGTCAAGCCGCCCGCCGCTCCGGCCGGCGCCAAGCCCGCCGGCGGGCAGCAAGGCGCGATCATGGTGCTGAACGGCGCGAACAGCGGCAAGCGCATCGAGCTGGCCAAGACCGTGACCAGCCTCGGCCGCACCGGCAAGAGCGCCGGCAAGATCACGCGCTCGGCCGACGGCTATACCCTCACCGGCAACGACACCGACGAAGTCCCCAAGCTCAACGGCCGGCCGGTGCCGAACAACGGCGCCAGGCTGAAGAACGGCGATATCATCGAAGTAGCCGGGACGCGGTTGCAGTTCCTGCTGAGATAGGCTTCGGCTATAAGCGCGCAGACTCAATGGCGCTACCTTAAGGCCCCCGCAAGCAAAAACTCCGTCATGCCAGCGAAAGCTGGCATCCAGAATCGGCCTATCGGCCGATATCTTTTCAAACCCTGGATTCCGGCTTTCGCCGGAAAGACACCGATCGCTGCCCGACCAACGAACAGCGCGCCTTGTCTTACCCTCTCACTCTGGGAGCGCGCATTGTCTTCCCCCTCTCCCTGCGGGAGAGCAACTGTGTTCCACGTCAAGCGATTTCAGGGTAGCCATGACACCATTTT
>MFSY01000025.1:0-12361 GCA_001785175.1 Candidatus Muproteobacteria bacterium RIFCSPHIGHO2_01_FULL_65_16
TTGTTCTACTTCGTCACGATTCCCGATTAAAGATTTTTTGAAGTAATCCTGTGAATCCTGAGAAATCCTGTTAATCCTGTCTATTTTTGTTCTACTTAAACATCTTCGTCACGATTCCCGCCGCGAGCAGCGCCGCGCCGTAGGCGGTGAGCGCGGAGCGCGGTTTTTTCAGTTTCACGTTGATGGTCTTTTCGCGGATGCGTTCCCACGCCGGGTTGCGGCTGCCGCCGCCGGTGGTGTACACCGCCTTCAGGGCCGGGGCCCCCAGTTGCTGCAGCAGCCGGTAGCCGTGCGCCTCGATGCGCGCGATGCCCTCGAGCATGCCCTGCAGGAAGGCCACGCTGTCGTCCGGCAGCGGCTCCAGCTTCGGTTGCAGCTCCGGGTCGTTCACCGGGAAGCGCTCGCCGGCGTCCACCAGGGGATAGTAGTCGAGGCCGGTCGGATGCTCCGGGTCGAGCTGCGGCGTCATCTCCTCGATCTGTTCCAGCTTGAAATAGCGCAGCAGCACCGCGCCGCCGCTGTTGGAGGCGCCGCCGGCGAGCCAGTGCCGGCCGAGGCGGTGGCTGTAGACGCCGTGCGCGGGCGAGAACACCGGCTTGTGCGACAAAAGCTTCAGCACCAGCGTGCTCCCGAGCGAGGTGACGCCTTCGCCCGGCTCGGTCGCGCCGGCGGCCAGGAACGCCGCCACGCCGTCGGTGGTGCCGGCCATGATCTCGGCGTCGGCCGGCAGCCCGAAGGCCTTGGCCATGTCGGCGCTGATCGTGCTCAACGCCTCGCCCGGCGCGCGTACCTGCGGCAGGAGCGCGGTGTTCACGCCGAGCGCCGCCATCCATTCCGGCCATGCGAGTTTTTCCGCGTCATAGCCGAGCTTGAGACAGTTGTTGTAGTCGCTGTGGCCGAAGAGCCCGGCGAGACGGCCGGCGATCCAGTCCGCCTGGTGCAGGGCGTGGGCGGCGCGCTTGTCGAGATGTTTTCCCTGTAGCCAGAGCAGCTTGGCCAGGCTGCCGCTCGCGCCCTGGGCGCCGGAGTTGCCTGCGGCGACTTCCGCGATCCGCCGCGCCTCTTCGGCCGCGCGCTGGTCGTTGTACATCAGCGCCGGGGTCACCGGGTTGCCCTTGTCGTCGCACAGCAGCACGGTCCCGGAAGTGCCGTCCACCGCCAGCGCGCGCACCAGGGCCGGGTCAACCTGAGTCAACAGCCCCTGCAGCGCGCCGCTCACGGCCTTCCACCACAGAGTCGGATCCTGGGTGGCCTGATCGCCGCTCTTGGGCGGCGCGGGGATCGGCGCCTGGCTCTGGGCGAGCAGCTCGCCCGCGGCGTTGATCGCCGCCGCGCGGCAGCCGGTACTGCCGACGTCGAGGCCGATGAATATCCCCGGGGCGCGCGGCGCCTCCGCGGGTGCGGCGGGTGCGGCGGCGGGCGGCGCCTCCACCGCCGGCCGCTGGGCGCGGCGCAGCATGCGAAAACGCCGGCCCCCGGCCTCGGGCGGGGCGGCGCCGGGCAGGATGGCGCGCGGCGGCTCCGCCCGTCCCTCCTTGTCCGGAAGTTCCTGCACGATGCGCGGCAGGTGGTCCGGCGGTGGCGGCGGCGGGCTCCAGCCGTCGGCCCGATGCTCCACCTCGACGGTGGTGTAGATGCCCCCGCGCACGTTGAACTGGGCGGTGAGGCGCAGGTAACGCGGGGCGACGGCGGTCACGAGGTCGTAGAGGATGCGGTTGGTGACGTCCTCGTGGAAGTGGCCCTCGTTGCGATAGGACCAGATGTAGAGCTTCAGCGACTTGAGCTCGACGCACAGCTTGTCCGGGACGTACTCGACGAGCAGCGTGGCGAAGTCCGGCTGGCCGGTCTTCGGGCACAGGCAGGTGAACTCCGGGGCCTCGATCTCGATGATATAATCCCGCCCCGGATTGGGATTGGGGAAGGTCTCCAGATTCTTGCTCGGCTGGGTGGGCATCGGCGCGTAGGAAAGCAGGATCGGTTGACGTAAAATTGTAACGTATTTTCAGCCCCCGGACAGGCACTAACGCCACATGCGTCTCAAGCAGATCAAGCTCGCCGGATTCAAGTCCTTTGTTGACCCCCTCGCCATTCCCATCGGCGGGAACCTGATCGGCATCGTCGGCCCCAACGGCTGCGGCAAGTCAAACATCATAGACGCCG
The DNA here is from genome assembly GCA_001785175.1 of Candidatus Muproteobacteria bacterium RIFCSPHIGHO2_01_FULL_65_16. Lineage (GTDB taxonomy): Bacteria > Pseudomonadota > Gammaproteobacteria > Acidiferrobacterales > Sulfurifustaceae > MFSY01. The sequence continues at coordinate 2,161 of MFSY01000025.1, forward strand.
TGCGCTGGGTGATGGGCGAGTCCTCGGCCACGCGCCTGCGCGGCGATTCCATGGCCGACGTCATCTTCAACGGCTCGAGCGCGCGCAAGCCCATCGGCAAGGCCTCGGTGGAGCTGGTGTTCGACAACTCCGACGGCCGCGCCGGCGGCGAGTACGCCGGATATTCCGAGATCGCCATCCGCCGCGAGGCCGGGCGCGACGGGCTGTCGGATTACTACCTGAACAAGACCAAGTGCCGCCGCAAGGACATCACCGATCTGTTCCTCGGCACCGGCCTCGGGCCGCGCGCCTACTCGATCATCGAGCAGGGTATGGTCACGCGCATCATCGAGGCCAAACCCGAGGACCTGCGCGGCTTCGTCGAGGAGGCCGCCGGCATCTCCAAATACAGGGAGCGCCGGCGCGAGACCGAAAACCGCATCAGGCACACGCGCGAGAACATGGCGCGCGTCGAGGACATCCGCAAGGAGCTCGGCGCCCAGCTCGGCAAACTGCAGCGGCAATCCAAGGCCGCGGCCAGATACAAGGAGCTCAAGCAGGAGGAGCGCCTGACGCGGGCGCAGTTGCTCGCCCTGCGCTGGCGCGCGCTCGACGCCCAGCTGCAGCAGCACGACGCCGACCTGCGCCAGCGGCAGACCGCGCTCGAGGCGGTACACGCGGAACAGCGTCGGATCGAGGCCGAGATGGAGGCCGTCCGCGGCCGCCGGGTCGAGGCGGACGAGCGCGACAACGCGGTGCAGGCCGAGTTTTACGCCGTGGGTGGCGAGATCTCGCGCCTGGAGCAGGCCATCGAGCACGCGCGCGAGACGCGCGCCGCGCAGCAGCGCGAGCAGGACCAGATCAACCGCTCCTGGGAGGAGGGCGGCCGGCACCTCGAATCGGATCGGGCGCGCCTCGCGGAGCTCGAGCGGCGCCTGGAGGAAAACGCCCCGCGGCTGGCGCAACTGACGCAGGCGCGCGCCGCCGCGGCCACGGCCGTGCGCGCGGCCGAGGACGCGCTCGGGGCGTGGCAGGATGACTGGCACGCCTTCAGCGAATCGGCCGCGGAGCCGGCCAAGACGCGCGAGATCCAGGACGCGCGCATCCACCAGCTCGCCCAGCACGTGGAGCAACTGCGCCAGCGCCAGACGCGCCTGCAGGAAGAGCTTGGGACCATCGCCGCCGAGCACGGCCGCGAGCCGCTGGAGGCGCCGCGCGCCCAGGCGCGCGCGCTCGACCAGGAGTGCGAGGCGCGGGAGAGATCGCTGGGCGAAGTCGAGGCGCATATCCGCGACGCCCGCCGCCGGCGCGACGAGCTGGACGGGGAGCTCGCGCGCGCGCGCGGCGAGCTCCAGAGCTGCGCGGCGCGCCTGGCGTCGCTGCGCGAGTTGCACGACGCCGCCGGCGGGCGCGACGAGGCGCTGCGCGCGTGGCTGCGGGCGCACGACCTGGAGCAGGCGCGCCATCTCACCGGCATGCTCCAGGTCGAGCCCGGCTGGGAGCCGGCGGTCGAGCGCGTGCTCGGAATGAACCTGGCGGCGCTGTGCGTGCCCGGAATGGACCGGGTCGCACGCGACGCGGCCGCGCTGACGCAATCCAGCGTCGCCTTTTTCGATCCGGACATGCCGCCGGCCGCGCGCCGGTCGGCCGCGCGCCCGGCGCTGCTCGACAAGCTGCAATCGCAGGCCGACCTCGCGCCGCTGCTCGACGGCGTCTATACCGCCGACAGCCTGGACGAGGCGCTCGCCGCGCGCGCCGGGCTCGCGGCGCGCGAATCCATCATCTCCCGCGACGGCGCCTGGGTCGGGCGCAACTGGCTCAGCCTGGGTCACGAAAAGCCCGAGCGCGCCGGCTGGCTGCTGCGCGAGCGCGAGATCGAGGCCCTGCAAACGCAGGCGGCCGAGCAGCAAAAGACCGTCGCCGACGCGCAGGCGCGCCTGGCCGATGCGGCGGCGCAACTGCAAGCGCTGGAGGACGAGCGCGACGCCCTCGGCCGCAGCCTGAACGAGCTCAACCGCGAGCGCGCGCTCAAGCGCGAGCAGCTCGGCCATCTGGAGGCGCGCCGGACGCAGATCGAGGCGCGCATGGCGCAGATCCGGCGCGAGCAGGAGGAGGACGAGGCGTTGCTCGCCCGCGATCAGGCCGAGATCGAGCGCGCCACGGAGCTGCTGCGCCGGGCCGAAACCTCCGGCGACACGCATGGACAGCAGCGCGCGCGGATGCAACAGCGGCGCGCCGACTTGCAGCTGGCGCTGGAGCAGGCGCGCGCCGTCGAGTCCGGCGGGCGCGACGATCTGCACCGCCTCGAAATCGAGCGCCAGGGCCTGCAAACCGAGCTCGACTCCATCCGCGCCGCCGGCGCGCGCCTGGAGGGTCAGCTGCGGCATCTGGGCGAACGGCGCGAGGAGCTCGCGCGCCTGCTCGCCGCCGACGCGCGGCCGGAGGCCGAGCTGCAACAGCGCCTGAACGAATTTCTGCAACAGCGCCTGGCGGTCGAGGAGCGGCTCGGGCAGGCGCGCGCGGCGGTCGCCGATCTGGACACGGCGCTGCGCGCGCGCGAACAGGAGCGCGCGCAGCAGGAGAAACAGGCGCAGCAGCTCCGCGACGAGCTGGAGACGAAACGGGTGGCGCGCCAGGAGTTGCTCGTGCGGCGCGACACGCTGGCCGAGCAGGTGCGCGAGTCGGGCTTCGAGCTGGAGCCGGTGCTGCAAGAGACGCCGCCCGCGGCCGGCGAGCAGGAGTGGCTGGCGCGGCTCGATTCCCTCGCCGAGCGCATCGAGCGCCTCGGCCCGATCAACCTCGTGGCGATCGAGGAGTCCCGGGAGCTGTCGGAGCGCAAGGGCTATCTCGACAAGCAGTCCGAGGACCTGTCCCAGGCGCTGGCGATGCTCGAGGAGGCGATCCGCAAGATGGACCGCGAGACGCGCGCGCGCTTCAAAGAGACCTTCGACCGCGTGAACGAGGGTTTCCAGTCGTTCTTCCCGCGGCTCTTCGGCGGCGGCACCGCCTATCTCGAGCTCACCGACAACGACCTGCTGGAGACCGGCGTCACCGTCATGGCGCGCCCGCCGGGGAAGCGCAACAGCACGATCCATCTTCTGTCCGGCGGCGAGAAGGCCCTGACCGCGGTGGCGCTGCTGTTCGCCATATTCGAGCTGAACCCGGCGCCGTTCTGCCTGCTGGACGAGGTGGACGCGCCGCTGGACGACGCCAACGTCGAGCGTTATTGCGAGACCATCAAGGCCATGTCGGGCCGCACCCAGCTCGTCTATGTCACGCACAACAAGATCAGCATGGAGATGGCCGACATCCTCATCGGCGTCACCATGTCGGAACCCGGGGTCTCGCGCCTGGTGGCGGTGGACGTGGAGGCGGCCCTGGAGATGGTCGCACGGTAATGGATCTGCGGCATGCACTGCTGCTGATCGGAATTATCGTAATCGCCGTCGTCGCGCTTGTCTCCTACGACCGGGCGCGCCTGCGCCGCTCCATGCCCGCGCTGCTGCGGCTGCGCCGGCGGTCCGCGCGCCGCGCCGAGCCCGTGCTCGCGCTCGACATCAACCCCGCGCCGCCGGCGCGCCAGGACAAGAAATTTCTCCGCGCCGACGCCGACATCACCGTGACGCTCAGGCCGCCGGAGGACGCGTTCGAGGAAAAACTCGAGGACTTCGAGGAGGCGGCCAACATGCCGCTCCCGCTCGCCCCGGCCATGGAGCGCCAGGGCGCGCGCCTCGCGCCCATCATTCCCGCGAATCCGGACGAGAAGATAGATTTCGTCATTCATCTGCCGGGCGCCGGCCCGGTGGCGCGGAACGCGGCCCTCGGCGTGTACAAGCAGCACGAGTACAAGCTCGAGAAGCCGCGCCGCCTCTACGGCCAGCGCCAGCGGCAAAAGATCTGGACCGACCTGCAGCGGGACCCGGAAAACGCCGAGTACAGCGACCTGGCGCTGGCGATCCAGCTCACGGACGCGCGCGGGCCGATCGGCGAATCGGAGCTGAACGCCTTCGTCCAGGTGGGGCTCAAGCTCGCCGACGCCGTGCAGCGCCCGACCAGGCTGCCGCTGGATTTCGACGCCGCGCTCGCGCGCGCGAAGGCGCTGCACGATTTCTGCGAGACCTACGATGTGATCGCGGGCGTGAACGTGGTCAGCGGCGTGGCGGCGTTCGCCGGGCGCGCCATCGAACAGGCGGCGCGCCGTCTCGGCATGCAGTTCGGCGCCAGGAACATATTCCACATGAAGAACAAGCTGTCGGTCGGCTGCCGGCACCTCTTCAGCATGGCGAACCTGTATCAGCCGGGCGCGTTCGACCCGAAGGCCTGGGATTCCTTCCACACCGAGGGGCTGACGTTGTTCATGAGCGTGCCGTGCGCGCACCATCCGGCGAAGGTGTTCGAGAAGATGGTGGAGACCGCGAAGGGTCTGAGCGACATGCTCGGCGGGCGCCTGCTGGACCAGGAGCGCCGCCCGCTGACGGACAAGGGCATCATCGTCATCCACCGGCAGATCGAGAAGATCGAGAACAAGATGCGCGAGCAGGGCATCGTGGCCGGCGGCGAAACGGCGCTCAGGCTTTTCGGCGAAGGCGTGGCGGCTGGCAAGTAGCTATCAGCTATTTAGCTATCAGCTATCAGCTATCGGCTATCAGCGAACCACCATGCGCGAAACCGAAAAGCTTGTCAGGCGCGCCGCCGAGTTGCGCGAACAGATCAATTACCACAACTACCGCTACTACGTCCTCGACCAGCCCGTCATCTCCGACGCGCAATACGACAAGCTGCTGCGCGAGCTGCAGGAGCTCGAGCGCGCCCATCCCGCGCTGATCACTCCCGACTCGCCGACCCAGCGCGTCGGCGCCGCGCCGCTCGCGGCCTTCGGCACGGTGCGCCACAAGGTTCCCATGACCTCGATGGACAACGCCTTCTCGGACGAGGAGGTGGGCGAGTGGGATCGGCGCGTGCGCAAGGGGCTGGAGGTTGACGGCGGCGCCACCTACACCGCCGAGCCCAAATTCGACGGTACCTCGGTGAGCCTGCGCTATGAAAACGGCGTGCTCACGCAGGCCGGCACGCGCGGCGACGGCGCGACCGGCGAGGACGTGACGGCGAATATCCGCACCATCAAGACCGTGCCGCTGCACCTGCAGGGCCAGGGCTGGCCGCGGGTGCTCGAGGTCCGTGGCGAGGTGGTGATCCCCAAAAAAGATTTCGCGCGCCTGAACGCCGAGCAGCTCAAGCGTGGTGACAAGGTGTTTGCGAACCCCAGAAACGCCGCCGCCGGAAGCCTGCGCCAGCTCGACCCGCGTATCACCGCCGGCCGTCCCTTGAGCTTTTTTCCGTGGGGTCTGGGCGAGGTGTCCGAAGCGCCCGCGCGCCGCTACTCCGAGGTCGTGCAGCAGCTCAAGGACTGGGGCTTTCGCGTGACCGAGTTCTTCCGCGTGGTGAAGGGGACGGACGAGTGCCTCAAGTACTACCGGGAGATTCTCGGCCGGCGCGACAAGCTTCCGTTCGAGGTTGACGGCGTGGTGTACAAGGTGGACGCCATCGGGGCGCGCGAGCAACTCGGTTTCACCGCCCGCGCCCCGCGCTGGGCGATCGCGCACAAGCTCCCGGCGCACGAGGAGACCACGGTGGTCGAGGACATCATCGCCTCGGTCGGGCGCACCGGCGTGGTGACGCCGGTGGCTAAGCTCAGGCCCGTGCACGTGGGCGGCGTGGTCGTGAGCAACGCCACGCTGCACAACCAGGATGAGATAGCACGCAAGGACGTCCGAGCGGGCGACACCGTGATCGTACGGCGCGCGGGCGAGGTGATTCCGGAGATCGTCGGCGTCATCAAGGACAAGCGCCCGCGCGGGACCAAGCCCTGGCGCATGCCCAGAAAATGTCCGGTGTGCGGCTCGGAAGTCGTGCGCGAGCCGCAGGAGGCGGCGCATCGCTGCACCGCCGGTCTGTATTGCCCGGCGCAGCGCATGGGCGCGATCCTGCACTTCGCCTCGCGCCACGCCCTGGACATCGAGGGTCTGGGCGACAAGCTCGTCGAGCAACTGGTGGCGAAGGACCTGGTCAAGACCGTGGCCGATCTCTACCGGCTCGATGAGAAAACGCTCGCGGGGCTCGAGCGCATGGGCGAAAGATCGGCGCAGAACCTGCTGGAGCAGATCGAAAAGAGCAAGCACACCACGCTCGCGCGGTTTCTGTACGCGCTCGGCGTCCCGCAGGTCGGCGAGGCGACGGCGGATCTGCTCGCCGATCACTTCGGCGACCTCGACGCCATCCTGGAGGCGGACCGGGAGACGCTCCAGGGCATCCCGGGCGTCGGCCCGGCCATGGCCGAGGACATCTACACGTTCTTCCATCAGAAGCACAACCGCGAGGTCATCAAGAAGCTGCGCGCCGGCGGCGTGCGCTGGCCCAGGGCCGAGCGCAAAAAAACACGCACCCCGTTTTCCGGCAAGACCTTCGTGCTCACCGGCGCGCTCGCCACCATGACCCGGGACGAGGCCAAGAACCGGCTCCGCGCCCTGGGCGCGACGGTGAGCGGCAGCGTGTCGAAGAAAACCGACTACGTGATCGTCGGCGAAGACCCTGGTTCCAAGGCCGCGGAGGCTAGCGAGCTCGGGGTGCAGATGCTGAGTGAGAAGGAATTTCTGAGGCTTATTGGTGAGTAGGGCTGTGTCGCCTATGCTTGTATTGTCTAGACCGTGAGTAAGATGGTACAACCATGGCCTCAGCGATAGGGTGATTAACCAAGAACGTGTCTGACAGGCAAAATACTACAGTGTAAGACTTGATCATATCTATTGAGAAATAATGTTCGGCAACCTCGTCTATATAAGAAAGGCGCAAGAGCGATGAGGGTCGCTTGGTGTTGTCTTGTATTTATGGCGTCATCGTTTTTCTCCGTGCATGCGGCTGACAAGGTAAAGGTCAACATCGGATGGGAGTATAAGGACATCGGGGCAAAAGTAGAGCTGCATGAAGTGAAAAGCCGTTCGCGCCTATGGGAGACGAAGAGTGTCAAGCTTATGAACCTGGCTCCAATAGGCAACAAGATTGAAAACTCGGTATTGTTGCTCGAACCAGGGCAATCAAAGCGGTTTGCGTTGGTAATGAGGAATGAAACAGAAAAGCCGTTATTCTTTTTTGCCGCACCACATGTAGCTCATCCGGTGGAGCATTCGCTTGGCTTCAAGTTTAGGTGCCTGTGCATCAACCATGCTTTTACTGTCGGTCCAAAAGAGACCTGGTATCGGATTGTCGAGTTTCGGTTGGCAAATGGATTTGTTGGTCGTGAGCTTTCTGTTACCCATTCAGTTATTAGAATCGATCAAAGTCGGGCCAAGTTATTCGCCAAAGAACCTGTTCTACCCGATTTTAGATTTTAAAAAAGTGGCGCCTGGACACGCGCCGATGTGGCTCATCAAGGAGATCAAGGAGAACATGGACAAGCAATTGCGCGGTTACGGAGAGGCGCCGATCAACACCCTCTGGTCGCTGCGGAACGACATCGCCCCTGCCTCCGACCACATCACCACGACGATCGGCGTAGCCACGATCGACAGGTGTAGCTGCACCATGCTCTATGATGATTTGTACGGCTACGCACGAACTCAAGGCATATCTTATAAGGGAGCCATCAAGAAGGAGAAGAAAGCGAAAGCTGTAGAGTTTGCTTCACGCGGTGCAGAGTTTTACAGGAAAGCTTGAATGGCTAGGCGCAAGATGGCTGCTGGCGCTTTGGCGATTATCATTGCTGCGGCTGCGATTGCGCAGGAATTCAAAGAATTCCCCATTGTTAATCCCAAGCGATTGGAACTGGCCAAGGAATACAGCCGTCAGCATTACGGGGTGGATTCCTACGACCTCAAAGATCCAAAGATTATCGTCATACATTACACCGGCATTCCAACCCTTCAAAAATCCTTGGATGCGTTTAGGGCCGCTTTCTTGCCGGGGCATCGAAGGGAGATAAAGGGCCATGGCCTCGTCAACGTAGGTGTACATTTTGTGGTCGATCGTAATGGGGACGTGTACACGCTGTTGCCAACGAATGTGATCGGCCGGCACGTGATCGGTTTTAACCATGTTTCCATCGGCATTGAAAACGTGGCGGCCAATGCAAACCAGTTGACAGAAAAACAGCTAGTTACGAATGTCATGCTCGTCAAGTGGCTCACGGGGCAGTTCCCATCCATCGAATACCTAATTGGCCACCATGAGTATCAACGTTCGGAGCTTCCCCACTATCGACTATTTAAGGAGCTTGATGGAAACTATAAACCCACGATCAAGCTTGACCCTGGCAAAAAGTTCATGGATGAGCTGAGGCGCCAACTTCAGCGCGCTGGCATTCATCTTAACGACTAAATAAGAGAAGGAGATACAATGTTCAAGAAGAAGGTGGCAATCGTCCTGGTGCCTTTTTTTACCGCCATATTGATTATGGCTTGTTCTCCGACAGATTCATCCCGCCCAGAACCGAATTCGTACCAGAAGAAGATCGTCGAGTATCTGAACCAGAAACCATATACGGCAGACAAAGTCGCCCTCACCGAGAACGACCTAAAGGTAGATGATGAGCTCGATAAGGCTCTCGCCTACGCAGGCGTATCTGTCTATACGCTCCTCAGAAATGAGTCGTTCGCTAGGCATGGCTACACATTCAAGGATAAAGTATTGCAAGATATATTTTCCCGCACCGCCTGGTATAAACCCAGCCCGGACTTTCAGTTCAATAAACTCAGCAAGCTGGAGACCAGGAACGTCGAGTTTATTAGGTCTATCGAGACCACCTACGATTATCAGAATATCGCAAAGGAACTGAACAGTCTGGATTATGGCCGTTCATCCATCTTTCTAGGCGCCGATACCAATATCTTCAGCCACGATGCAGTGATGTCTTTGAACCACGTACGTGTGAATCCTTCCCGTCTTCTCCGAAACTACATCCTTGCGCGGCGCGGATACATCTTTAAGGATCCCGCCTTAAGAGAGATATTTTCCCGCACTGATTGGTACCAGCCGCGGTATTCCAATTTGGCTCAGGTGAGCGCCAAAATGACCAAGGCGGAGTTTGTTGATGTGGAACTATTGAAGAAAAAAGAATGGATGGACATTCTTGAGGCGGTCAACTTCACGCTCCCAAGGAATGTAATCTCGATTCCTACGGTCGGCTACAACGCGCTCTTTATCCGTGAGCTTGTTCACCAGAACCAGAGCTACTTCTACAGCTCGCAGTTCATCCATGCCCTGCAAGAGGTGGATGCCGGGATATTTGACGATCACAGAACGGATGTGGATAAGCTGGTATCCGAGGAGATTGTTCGCCGTATTAAGGCGGAGAAGGATCCGGCCAAGAAGATTGTGCTGTATTTCGACAATAAACAATACAAAGGATACACAGACTCCCTTGTCTTTAACCACAGCGATATGCAGGTTCCTTCCTATCTCAAGGATGCGGTGGAGGCCTACGGAGTGGATTACCGAATTCTGCTGCGCAAGGAGATCCATGCACGCGCTGGGGCGCGATTTATTGACAAGAAAAGCGGAGAGATTTTCTCACAGTGCCGTTGGTACAAACCCCGCTATGACCTGACGCCTCGGACGATTATCCGCCTTCCTGTGGATGCAGCAATCACGCGCCAGGAACTGATTAACTTTGCCCTGTTGGAAGGTGAGGAGTTGGCGGCAAAGGCCAAGCAATACAAGGACAAGAATATGGTTGTGGATCTCAGTGGGAATGTTTATTTCGTCAAAGTGGGTGTTGTGAACATTCCCGGCTCGCAGGGTCGCACCATGAAAATGGCATCCGATTTCGCCTCCGTGGATGCCTATGAGAATGGCTCCCTGCAGGATGCGGTAAATGAGGTGTTCGAAAAGTACCAGTTCAACGCGAGGGACTATCAGGAGCAGGAGCAGCAATATGCTGCGATAGGCTGCTAAAAGAGATTTGGCAGGCGGGTGGCAGGCGCATATTCTGTATATGTAAGAGCCCGGAGCAGGCGCCATGAATAGAAAGCAGTTAATCTTAAAGAGATCGAACAGATTCCGGAACCGCTTCTTGAAGAGGTCTACGACTTCGTGGGCTATCTCAAGACTCGGGGTTCGCGTGAGCGAATGCAAACCGCGCGTGCCAGCGAGTCCTCCCTGAAAAAAGACCGGCCGAAAGCGGAGGAAGACGCCGCATGGCGCGATTTGTAAAGGGCGATGTTGTCGTTGT
>MFSY01000025.1:12409-18905 GCA_001785175.1 Candidatus Muproteobacteria bacterium RIFCSPHIGHO2_01_FULL_65_16
CTGCGTAATCTGCGGATGCAATCGCTGTTTTTAGGTTCGGTCGTTCAGGATCTCGAAGTAAAGCAGCAGCGTCCGCTGCAGGAACAGGTCGTTGTCGTCGCTGATCATGAAGAAGCGGTTGCCCCGGTGGCGCGCGAGGCCCTCGAAGTTGTCTATCTGGTAGCCGTCGCTCGCGTCCAGCGTCACGACGGTCGCCACCGCCGTCGCCCCGGCCGCTGTCGGCGGCAGGCGCGCGGTCTTGAGCGCGACGATCGCGCGTCCCAGCAGCCGCCCGTAGTCGCGCTCCAGCACCAGCAACCGGCCGTCGCCCAGGCACTCGATGGCGGAGATGCGCATCCCGCCGGTCAGGGGATAGCTCCATGACCGGCCGGACAGGCTGAAGATGTGCGTCTCGCCCTCGCGCTCGTTTCTGAGCGGCGCTTCGGGGACGGTGAGGATACCGAGCTTTTGATCCACGCACACCGACTCCAGCATCTTGTTGGAGTCGCGGTAGGCCTTGGCGTCCTTTAGTTGCTCCGGCAGCGGGTGCTCGCCGAGCGCGCGGCCGTCTGGCCGGTAGCGCACGATGCGCGGAAAGCGCTCGAAGCTCACGACGAGCTCGGCGTCGCCCTTGCGCCCGTTGCGCCCGTTGAGGATGTCGAGCCCCTCGGAGTCCGCGCGCCGGCCCTTGAGCGGCTTGCCGCTCGCCGGGTCCAGCAGCGGCGCGGCCTTGACCAGCCGCACCTCCGCGAGCACACCGTCCTTGAGCACCGGCTTGAGATGGAACAGCACGCCCTTGTCCGAGATCGCGTACAGGACCTCGTCGTCGTCGTCCCACGCCAGTCCGGAGAGCTGCGAGAAGCGCCGGCCGTCAAACGCAACAGCCGGCAGTTCCAGCATGCCGAACGACTTGATCCTGCCGACGCGATCGCCGGCGCCCGGCGCCGCGCTCAGCCGCACGCTCTCGGCGCGCAACAGGGGGGTCGCGTCCTGCGCCGGCGCGGCGGCCGGCGCCGCCAGCGCGAGGCAAACGAGAATGGTCCGGAAGCGGCTGGTCCCCGCCGTATGCGCCGGTTGCGGCCGCGACGCCATGCGCATCAGTCAGTGATGATCTTGGCCTTCGCCTTCAGCTCCGTGAGCAGGGCGTTGATCCGTTCGTCCTGCATCCTGCGCTCGAGGTTGCCGCGCGCGGTCCGGTCGGTCATGAACTGCTCGAACGTCGGAATCTGCAGCGGCCGCGCGTCGTCCACCCTGAGCACGTGCCAGCCGTAGTCGGTCTTGACCGGCGCGGCCACGACCGCCCCCTTCCTGGCGGCGATGACGGCGTTGAACAGCTCCGGCAGCACCATCCCCTGGTTGATCCAGCCGAGATCGCCGCCGTTCTTGCCGGTCTCGGCGTCAACGGACTTCTGGCGCGCCAGCGCGGCGAAGCCCGCGCCGGTCTGAAGCTGCTTGATGATCCGGGCCGCGTCCGCCTCCGTGGGCACGAGGATGTGGCGCACCCGGTATTCCGTCTTGTGCGTCTTTTCCGCCTCCTCCTGGAAGCGTTTTTTCAGGTCCGCCTCCGTGATCGGGCTGTCCTTCAGGGTCTTGCGGATCGCCGCCTGCACCAGGATGTTTTCCTGCACCCGCTTCAGCAGCAGATAAATCTCCGGGTCCTGGTCGAGCTTGTTGCGGGTTGCGTGTTGCGTGAGCAGGATCCGGTCCGTCATCTCGTCCAGGACCGCCCGCTTTTCTTTTTCCTTGTCGGCCGACGGCGGGTGCTGCGGCTGGCGCAGTTGCAGGTAGTGCTCGTAGGCCTTCTCGGTGATCTTCTCGCCGTTGACGGTGGCGAGCACCTTGCTGTCATCCGGGTCCTTGCCGCAGGACGCGGCCAGAAATACGAAGGCGGCGAGGAACAGAAACATCGGGGGACGGTTGGACATGGCGGCCTCGTTGGTTGCGTGTCAGCTTTCTTCCGGCGTCAGGGCGGTGATGCGCAGGGCGTGAATGTCTTTTTGCATGAGCTCGCCGAGCGCCTCGTAGACCATGCGGTGGCGCCCGATCGTGGTCTGGCCCCGGAAACGGGGCGAGACGATGGTGACGGAAAAATGCCCGCCGCCGCTTTGGGCGCCCGCGTGGCCCGCGTGCAGACGGCTGTCGTCGGCGATCTCGAGGCTCGTCGGCGCCAGTGCCGCGCGCAGCCGGCGTTCAATCAGCGCCGCCCGGTCCATCTCAGGGCAGCACCTTGCGGAAGGGTTTTACGCTCACGCTCGCGTAGACCCCGGCCGCCACATACGGATCGGCCTCGGCCCAGGAGCTGGCGTCTTCCTGCGACTCGAACTCGGCCACGATCAGGCTGCCGCTGAAGCCGGCCGGGCCCGGATCGGGACTGGCGACGGCGGGGAAGGGCCCGGCGAGCACCAGCCGGCCTTCGTTTTGCAGTTGCCGCAGGCGCACGATGTGGGCGGGGCGGGCGGCGCGACGGTGTTCCAGGCTTCCTTCCGCGTCGGTTCCCTGAATGACGTAGAGCATCAGTTGGCCGCCAGGTCGGTCGCGGATTTGGGCTTGTCTTCCGCCTCCGCGCGCATGTGGCGCGTCATGTAGAACGCCTGGACGATCACCAGAAGGAAGGTGAGGGCGAGGGTGCCGGGCACCTTGAAATAGACCCAGATCTTTTCGCGCGTCTCCGGGTCCAGATCGGGGCCGAAGTAGAAGGCGACATAAATATTGAGCGCCCCGACGAGCAGGAAGAACACGCCCCAGCTGAGGTTGATCAGCCCCCAGGCGCGCGGCGGCAGGCTGATCTGCGCGCCCAGCATGCGCTCCATCAGGCCCTTGTCGCTGAAGAGGCGCGCGCCGAGGACGAGGGCGGCGAATATCCAATAGACGATGGTGGGCTTCCACTTGATGAAGGTGCTGTCGTGGAGAACAAGCGTCAACCCGCCGAAGAACACGACCACCCCGAGCGTGATCAGGTGCATGGTCTCGAAGCGGCGGCGCCGCAGCCAGTAGATCCCGACCTGAACAAAGGACGCCGCCATCGCGCAGGCCGTGGCGACATAAATGTCGTAGAACTTGTACGCGGCGAAGAACAGCAGCAGCGGGAATAGATCGTACAGAAATTTCATCGTTTCAGCGCAGGCGCGGGTCGCCGTTATTTTGGCACTCCCGCCGGGGAAGGGCAATGGCGGCGGGTCTGGAAAACATATATGGTGGCGGCCGCCGGGATATTCGGATGACGCTCGCCGGAATTGGAAAAAGGGCCCTTCGCAGATGACGCGGCGGTATGACCTGCACACGCACAGCCGTCTTTCGGACGGCATCCTCGCGCCGGCCGAACTGGTGGCGCACGCGCACACGCGGCAGGTGGACGTGCTGGCCCTGACCGACCACGACGTGACCGACGGGCTCGCCGAGGCCGCGGCGGCGGCCGCGGCCTGCGGCCTGACGTTCGTGCCGGGGGTCGAGATATCCGTGACCTGGGGGAACCAGACCGTGCACATCATCGGTTTGCGGGTGGATGCGACCGCCCCCGACTTGCAGCACGGCCTCGCGCGGCTGCGCGCGACGCGCCTCGAGCGCGCGCGCGAGATTGACCGGCGCTTGCAGAAGAAAGGGATCACCGGCGCCCTCGAGGGCGCGCAGGCGCTCTGCCACGGCGCGACCCTGTCGCGCACCCACTTCGCCCGGTTCCTGATCCAGACCGGCCACGCGCCGGATCTGCGGCGCGCCTTCAGGCAGTTTCTCTCCCACGGCGCGCCCGCCTATGTGCCGGTGCAATGGGCGGGATTGGAACAGGCGGTCGCCTGGATACGCGGCGCCGGCGGCCAGGCGGCGCTCGCCCATCCGGCGCGCTACAAGCTGAGCCCGGGGAAACTGCGGAGCCTGATCGGGGAGTTCAAGGATTGCGGCGGCGCGGCGCTGGAGGTGATTTCCGGAACTCACAGCGCGGAGGAGAACCGCCGGTTCGCGGCGTTGGCGCTGAGGTTCGACCTGCGGGCCTCGGTCGGGTCGGACTATCACGGGCCGGAGAAGCCGTGGGTCGAGGTCGGCCGGCTGCCGCCGCTGCCGGCGGGATGCGTTCCCGTTTGGCAGGACTGGAAAGAATGACACGGCGGCGCCGGCCGCGCAAGGGATTTGTGCCCGGCGCGGGGCGAAATTTTCCCGAATTTCATTGACTCCGCCCGCCGGTACGCGCAAGATTTTCGCGGCAATTTAACCGCCACTGGAGGATCTAATGGAACAAGTGAATGTCGTCGTAGATGCTGTCCGGACGTTTCTCGTGCAACTGAGTGCGTTTCTTCCGAAGCTGCTGGCCGCCGTGGTGATCCTGATCGCCGGCTGGATGATCGCCAAGATGTTCAATTTCATCGTGATACGGGGGCTCAAGGCGATCAGCTTCAACGTCATTACCGAGGCCGCCGGTATGGACAAGTTTCTCCGCCAAGGCGGCATCAAGAAGACCACAATAGACATCCTGGGAATATTGATCTACTGGCTGGTGATCCTGGGCACCCTGCTGGTCACCTTCAACACCCTGGGGTTGGGCGTGGTTTCGGAGCTGTTCCGCAGCATCGTGCAGTTTGTGCCGAACGTCATCGTGGCGATACTGATCCTCGCGATCGGTCTGTATTTCGCGCGCTTCGTGGACAACGTGGTCGTGGCCTACAGCCGCAACATCGGCGTCGAGGACGCCGAGCTCGTGGGCCGCATGGCGCGCTACGCCATCATGGTGTTCGTCTTCGTCATCTCGCTGAAGCAGGTGCAGGTCGGCGGCGACATCCTCGACAAGACCTTCCTCATCCTGATCGCCGGCATCGTGACGGCGCTGGCCATATCGTTCGGCCTCGGGGGGCAGAAGTGGGCCGCCACCCAGTTGGAAAAGTTCATGAAGGACATAGGCAAGAAGTCGTAATCCGTCGCCGGCGGCGATCGCCGCCGTTTTTGCGGGCAACAATGGGGGCTTGCGCCCCCATTGTTGTTTTGGCGTGGAGAACCTCGAAAAATTGCCGACAGGATGATCTTCACCGCAGAGGCGCAGAGACGCAGAGAAAAATCCGTTTTTGTTTCAATAACTCCGCGCCTCCGCGCCTCTGCGGTGAGCTCGATGTTCCGTCAATAAACGGAATTATTAGGGGTTCTCATGGCGCAATATTTTCAGATTCATCCGACCCACCCGCAACCGCGCCTGATAAAACGCGCGGCGGAGATCGTGCGCGCCGGCGGCGTGATCGCCTATCCCACGGATTCGAGCTATGCGCTCGGTTGCCACATCGGCGACAAGGCGGCGATGGAGCGCATCCGGCGCATCCGCCGCCTCGGCGAGGACCACAATTTCACGCTCGTGTGCCGCGATCTCTCCGAGGTCGCGCTGTACGCGCGCGTGAGCAACGCCGATTACCGCCTGCTGAAGGCGCACACCCCCGGGCCGTACACGTTCATATTGCCGGCGACGCGCGAGGTGCCGCGCCGGCTCCAGCACCCGCGCCGCAAGACCATCGGCCTGCGGATTCCGGAGCACCCGATCGTGCGCGCGCTGCTGGCCGAGCTCGGCGCGCCCCTGATGAGCACCACCCTGATCCTGCCGGGAGAGGACCTGCCGTTGAGCGATCCGGCGGCGATTCGCGACCGCCTCGAGCACGACGTGGATCTGGTGCTGGACGGCGGCTTCTGCGGCCTCGAGCCGACGACGGTGGCGGAACTCGAAGACGGCGTGGTCCGCGTCACCCGCCGCGGGAAGGGCGCGATCACGCCGTTTTCCCCGTAAAAAACGGAGAAAATCATTCCGCGCGGCGTTTTATCGGCCGCGCCCGCCCTGTTATACTGCCCGCATGCCAGATTTATATTTGCCACTGCCGCAACTCATCGCGGTGTCAATCCTGCCCCTGCTGTTCGCCATCACCGTCCACGAAGTCGCCCACGGCTGGGTGGCCATGCACCTCGGCGATCCCACCGCGCAGCGGCTCGGGCGGCTGACGCTGAATCCGCTCAAGCACATAGACCCGCTCGGCACCATCCTGATTCCGGCGCTGTTGCTGCTGCTCAAGACCGGCTTTGTGTTCGGCTGGGCCAAGCCGGTGCCGGTGACCTGGGAGAATCTGCGCCGCCCCAAGCGCGACATGGTGCTGGTGGCCGCCGCCGGGCCGGGCGCGAACCTCCTGATGGCGCTGATCTGGGGCGCGGTCGCCAAGCTCGGCACCCTGCTGCCGGAGCCGGCGGCGTGGGTCGCGGAGCCGCTGAAGTACATGGGCGTGATCGGCATCATGATCAACATCGTGCTGATGGTGTTCAACCTGTTTCCGCTGCCGCCGCTCGACGGCGGGCGCGTCGCGGTCGGTCTGCTGCCGGGGCCGTGGGGGTGGCGCCTGAGCCGCCTCGAGCCGTTCGGTTTTTTCATAATCCTGGCGCTCATGATCACCGGCCTGCTGTGGGTCGTCATCGAACCGCTCGTGCGCGGCGGCGTGAGCCTCGTGCTGTTCCTCTTCGGCCTGTGAGCCGTCATCCATGAGCACGGTCTTTCCCGGCCAGGCGCCGC
>MFSY01000025.1:18921-25067 GCA_001785175.1 Candidatus Muproteobacteria bacterium RIFCSPHIGHO2_01_FULL_65_16
CGCCCGACGGGCCGGCTCCACCTCGGGCACTATCACGGCGTGCTCAAGAACTGGCTGCGCCTGCAGACCCAGTACGAGTGCTTCTTCTTCGTCGCCGACTGGCACGCCCTCACCACCAGTTACGAGGACCCGCACGTCATCCGCGAGAGCGTGTGGGACATGGTGACCGACTGGCTCGCCTGCGGCGTGGACCCGAACAACGCCACCCTGTTCATCCAGTCGCACGTCCCGCAGCACGCCGAGCTGCACGTGCTTCTGTCCATGATCACGCCGCTGTCCTGGCTCGAGCGGGTGCCGAGCTACAAGGACCAGCAGGAGGGCCTCAAGGGCCGCGACCTCGCGACCCACGGTTTTCTGGGCTATCCGCTGCTGCAGAGCGCCGACATCCTGGCCTACCGCGCGCGCCTGGTGCCGGTGGGCGAGGACCAGGTGGCGCACGTGGAGCTGACGCGCGAGCTGGCGCGGCGCTTCAACCACCTGTACGGGCGCGAGCCGGGATACGAGCAGCGCGCCGAGGAGGCGGTGCGCAAGATGGGCAAGAAGAACGCCAAGCTCTACCGCGACCTGCGCCAGGCCTATCTCGAAAAGGGCGACGCCGAGGCGCTCGCCACGGCGCGCGCGCTGCTCGAGCGCCAGAAAAACATCACGCTCGGGGACAAGGAGCGGCTCTACGGCTATCTCGAGGGCGGGGGCAAGATCATCCTGCCGGAGCCGGAGGCGCTGCTGACGCCGGCGGCGAAGATGCCCGGACTGGATGGCCGGAAGATGTCCAAGTCTTATAATAATGTCATCGCCCTGCGCGAGGACCCCGCCGAGGTGGAAAAGAAACTCCGCACCATGCCTACCGACCCGGCGCGCGTGCACCGCTCCGACCCGGGGGACCCGGACAAATGCCCGCTGTGGCAGTTCCACCTGGTGTATTCCAGCGCCGCCACCAAGGACTGGGCCAGCAAGGGCTGCCGCTCGGCCGGCATCGGCTGCCTCGAGTGCAAGCAGCCGGTGATAGACGCCGTGCTCGCCGAGATCAAGCCGATCCAGGAGCGGGCGGCGGAATTCGCGCGCGACCCGACGCTGATAAGGAACATCGTCGCCGACGGCGGCAAACGCGCGCGCGGCATGGCCGAGGAGACGCTCGTCGAGGCGCGCGCCGCCATGGGACTGGTGTACGACTGATGACGACCACGGAGCAAAACGCGGCGCGCCTGGCGCTGGTGAAGGGCGAGGCGATCACCGCGGTCCCGCACGACCTCTATATCCCGCCGGACGCGCTCGAGGTGTTTCTCGACGCCTTCGAGGGGCCGCTCGATCTGCTGCTCTATCTGATCCGCAAGCAGAACCTGGACATCCTCGACATCCCGATCGCCGAGATCACGCGCCAGTACATGGCCTACATCGAGCTGATGAAACAGGTCAAGCTGGAGCTGGCGGCGGAGTATCTGGTGATGGCCGCGATGCTGGCCGAGATCAAGTCGCGCATGCTGCTGCCGCGCCCGACGGAGGAGGAAGGCGACGAGCTCGACCCGCGCGCGGAGCTGGTGCGGCGCCTGCAGGAATACGAGCGCTACCACCAGGCCGCGGAGTCGCTCGAACGGCTGCCGCGCGTCGGGCGCGAGATCCATCTGGTGGTGGTCGAGGGCGGCCGCCCGGCGCAGAAGAAGATCCAGCCCAACGTGACGCTGTTCGAGCTGCTCGACGCCTTCAAGGAGGTGCTGCACCGCGCCGAGCTCTATCGCCACCACCGCGTGCTGCGCGAGCCGCTGTCGGTGCGCGAGCGCATGGTGCAGATACTGACGCGCGTGAACGCCGAGGACTTCGCGACCTTCGCGTCCCTGTTCGATCTGCGCGAGGGCCGGATGGGCCTGGTGGTGACGTTCATGGCTGTCCTCGAACTGCTGAAGGAGGCGCTCGTCGTCCTCGTCCAGCAGGAGCCGTTCGCCCCGATCCACGTGAAGGCGGCCGCCTGATGACCGAGACGAACTCCGAATTGAAGAACATCATCGAGGCGGCGCTGCTGGTCGCCGGCCAGCCGCTGACCATGGAGAAGCTGCTGACCATGTTTCCCGAGGAATCGCGGCCCACGCGCGACGAGGTGCGCGCGGTGCTCCAGGCGCTCGAGCTGGAATACGCCGAGCGCCCGGTGGAGCTGAAGCAGATCGATCGCGCCTGGCGCTTCCAGACGCGCGCGAAATACGCGTCCTGGGTGGCGCGCCTCGCCGAGGAGCGCCCGCAACGCTACTCGCGCGCGCTGCTGGAGACGCTCGCGATCATCGCCTACCGCCAGCCGGTCACGCGCGGCGACATCGAGGAGATCCGCGGCGTCTCGGTCAGCGCCGACATCGTTCGCACGCTGCTCGAGCGCGGCTGGGTCCGCGAGGTCGGCGTGCGCGACGTCCCGGGCCGGCCGGCGCTGCTGGGCACGACGCGCGAGTTTCTCGAGCACTTCAATCTGAAGGGGCTCGAGGACCTGCCGCCGCTCGCGGCGCTGCGCGATCTCGAGGCGATCGGCGCCGAGCTTGACCAGCGCCTGGAGCAGGGCCGGACGCCGGAAGGCGACGCCGGCCCGCCCGTGCGCGCGGCCGGGGCCGCCGAACACGAGGCCGTCGCCGCCGGTATGCCCCAGCCGGCCGAACGTGAGTGAACGGAAGCCCCCCGCCGGCGAGAAGCTGCAGAAAGTGCTGGCGCGCCTCGGCCTGGGCTCGCGCCGGCAGATCGAGCGCTGGATCGAGGAGGGCCGCGTCGCGGTCGGCGGCCGCACCGCGCGCCTCGGCGAGCGCGTGGCGCTGGACGCCCGCATCGCCCTGGACGGGCGCGTCGTTCCGCTGACGGGCGTCGCCGCCAAATCCCGCGTTCTGATCTACCACAAGCCCGAAGGCGAGGTCTGCACGCGCTCGGACCCGCAGGGCCGGCCGACCGTCTTCGACCGTCTGCCGGCGCTGCGCCACGCGCGCTGGATCGCCGTCGGCCGGCTCGACTTCAATACCTCGGGGCTTTTGCTGTTCACGACCGACGGCGAGCTGGCACACCGGCTGATGCATACCGCGCGTGAGATCGAGCGCGAGTACGCCGTGCGCGTCCTGGGCAAGGTTGATGAAGCAATGCTCAAGCGGCTGAAGGAGGGCGTGATGCTCGATGGCGGTCCGGCGCATTTCGCCGTGATCGCGGACGCCGGCGGGACCGGCGCGAACCGCTGGTATCACGTGACGCTCAAGGAGAGCCGCCAGCGCGAGGTGCGCGGGTTGTGGGAGGCCGTCGGCGTCGCGGTCAGCCGCCTGATCCGCGTGCGTTTTGGCTCCATCCAACTCCCGCCCCGCCTGCGCCAGGGGCGCGCGGAGGAGTTGGACCCGGATGCGACGGCGGAGCTTTATAGCAGTGCCGGCCTGGCGCCGGCCGCCGCCGGCACGCAAGCGGCGCCGCGCCCGGGCGCGCCCGAGCGGCGGCGCGGACCGGTACGCGCGCGCGCCCGGCCGGGCCAGCGGCGGAGAAGCCAAGGTCGCGGTGGATCACGGGACCGCCCGTGAAAGATCGCATACAGCGGCATGAGGCGGGAGCGGAGGGCGGCGTTTCGTTGGGGACGGCGCTCCGGTACTGGCTCAAGCTCGGGTTCGTGAGCTTCGGCGGGCCAGCGGGCCAGATCGGCATGATGCACCAGGAACTGGTCGAGCGCCGACGCTGGATCAGCGAGCACCGCTTTCTGCACGCGCTCAACTACTGCATGGTGCTCCCCGGGCCCGAGGCGCAGCAACTCGCGACCTACATCGGCTGGCTCATGCACGGCGCGCTCGGCGGCATTATCGCCGGGGCGCTGTTCGTCCTGCCCTCGCTTTTCATTCTCATCGCGCTTACCTGGATCTACCTCGCGTTCGGGAACATTCCGGCGGTCGCGGGCGTCCTCTACGGCATCAAGCCGGCGGTGGTGGCGATCGTGCTGTTCGCCGCCTGGCGCATCGGCGCGCGCGCCCTCACAAACGCCTGGCTCTGGGCCATGGCCGCGGCGGCGTTCGGCGCCATCTTCGCGCTCCACGTGCCGTTTCCCTACATCGTGTTGGGTGCGGGATTAATCGGCTACCTCGGTGGGCACATCGCGCCCGCCAAGTTCCGCGTCGGCGGGCATCACGGCGAGAGTCACAAGACTTACGGCCCGGCGCTCATCGGCGACCACACGCCGCCGCCCGAGCACGCGCGCTTCAAGTGGATGCGCGTGCTCGTGTTCGCCGCCGTCGGACTCTTCATCTGGGCGAGCATCATGGGCGGGCTGTTGGTGCTCTACGGCTGGCACGGGACGCTCACGCAGATGGGCTGGTTCTTCACCAAGGCGGCGCTGCTGACCTTCGGCGGGGCGTACGCCGTGCTGCCCTATGTGTACCAGGGCGGAGTGGAGCAGTATCAATGGCTCACGGCCACGCAGATGATTGACGGCCTCGCGCTCGGCGAGACCACGCCCGGGCCGCTGATCATGATCGTGGCCTTCGTCGGCTTCGTCGGCGGCTGGACCAAGGAACTGTTCGGCCCGGACCTGAGCGCTGCTGCGGGCATGGCGGGCGCGGCGGTGGCGACGATTTTCACCTTTCTGCCGTCGTTCCTTTTTATTCTCGTCGGCGCGCCGGCGGTGGAGGCCACGCGCGGCGAGATCCGATTCACCGCGCCGCTCACCGGCATCACCGCCGCGGTCGTGGGCGTGATCCTGAATCTCGCGGTGTTCTTCGCCTGGCACGTGCTCTGGCCGCAGGGTTTCGCGGGCCGGTTCGAATGGTTCTCGGCGCTGATCGGTATCGCCGCCTTCGTCGCACTGTGGCGTTACAAGGTCGGCATCATCCCGGTGATCGGCGGCTGCGGCGGCGCGGGCCTCGTCTATGTCCTCCTGGCCCAACCGCCGCTCGGCTGACGTAAAACAGCGCGCGACGATTTGACGTTATGACGTCATGACGCCATAATGTGCGTTATGGGTACCCATCCCAAACGCGCCACGATCTACTTCGATCCGGAGATTCACCGGGCGCTGCGGCTGAAGGCTGCCGCAACCGACCGCCCGATCTCCGAGATCGTCAACAAGGCAATCAAGCAGGCGCTGGCCGAGGACGCCGAGGACCTGGAGGCGTTCGCCCTGCGCGCGCGCGAGCCGGATCTGGATTTCGAGGCCGTCGTTAAAAACCTCAAACGGCGTGGGAAGATATAGGGTTCTCATAAAGCCGTCGGCGGTCAAGGAACTCGACGTGGTCGGGCAGAAGCAGGATCGCCAACGCATCGTGCGGCGTATCGGAGCGCTCGCGGTCGAACCGCGACCCCATGGCTGCGAGAAGCTCGCGGGCGGGGATGACCGGTACCGAGTTCGTCAGGGCGCTTATCGCATCGTTTATGCCGTTGACGACGGGGAGCAGACGGTTCACGTTGTCAAAATCGGCCATCGCAAAGACGTCTACCGGTAAGAAGAGCTGCGTGCTGGATCCATCGCTCCGGTCGCGGCTCGGTCTGCGCGGCGGTGGGGCTTGTCTACACGCCGGCCAAGCCGCTTCTCGCCTGAACGGGGCGCTCCGCTTGTTCCCGCGCCGGCGGCGCATGCCATGAGCGACCGGCATATCCTCTACGGCACCACCTTGCGTCCCGGCGCGACGTGGAAATTAGTACGTCCCTGTACAGCATCCACGTCACCCGCGCGTCCCGGCGCGACGTGGAAATTAGTACGTCCCTGTACAGCACAAAGAACGAAGAATAATCTTTTGATTATCCGATGCTTTTCTTTGCGCCCTTCGCGTCTTTGCGGCAAATAATCATACTTAATCGGAGCTTCCCTAGCGGCCGGTGCCGGCGTGATTTTCGAAGCCGCGCTCGTTCCTGAGCAGGATGTAATGCGGCCGGTACTCGGCCGGATTCGCCGCCACGAACGGCTTGTCGCCGGCGTACTTCTTGAGGAACGCCCCGATATGCTTCGACGCCTCGGGCGAGGTGAGCGCCTCGACGATCTTGTGCTTCTGCTCCGGTGTCACGCGCGGGCCGGCGGTGATCGCGGGTGTGGGCAGCGGCTCGCTGGTGAACACCACCTTGGCCATGTCCCGGTCTTCGTCGCTGTATTTCTTGAACCGGGATTCGCCCACCAACGCGCCGGTGCAGCGCCCCGCGAGCATTTTCTGGAACGCGTCGTCGTAGGACTC
>MFSY01000026.1:0-5187 GCA_001785175.1 Candidatus Muproteobacteria bacterium RIFCSPHIGHO2_01_FULL_65_16
CGTTTCAGCCTATGTGGCGCTCCATGTTGACACGCATACACAGCGGCACTTATAGTGCCGGCCGAGCTTAGGCTCGAACGCTTCAGGTGTTCCAAGGACATTTGTCCGCGGAATGAAACGGGAAGCCGGTTAAATTCCGGCGCTGCCCCCGCAACGGTAATCGAGTTGCGACGAATCACCCGGCCGCGCGCCCCGCGCGGCCAGCCACTGCCTCACCGCTCGCAGCGAGCGGTCGGATGGGAAGGCGATTCGCCGCTCACGCTCGTAAGCCCGGAGACCGGCCCGAAGCGACCCAAACGGTTGCGGCGGGCGACACGGGCGGCGACGACATCGCTTCGTTCCGCTTTTTTCTTCCTCCGCAGCAACAACCAGAACAAACCCGCGCGGGTGCGCGCGGAAAGCGGAGAAAGAAATGAAGCCTTACCCCATCCTGGCGGCCGCGTGCGCCGCCGTCGTTCCATACCTTGCCATGGCCGAGACGGTCGTTTCCGAGCCCGTGGTCGTCACCGCCACACGCACGGCCGTGAGCGCCGACGAGGCGCTCGCCTCCGTGACCGTCGTCACGCGCGCCGACATCGAACGCAGCCAGGCGCGCACCGTCGCGGAACTGCTTACAGGCGAACCGGGTCTGGAATTCTCGGTGAGCGGCGGCGCCGGCCAGGACACGAGCCTCTTCCTGCGCGGCACCAACTCCGGGCACGTGCTGGTGCTGGTGGACGGCATCCGCGTCGGTTCCGCCACGACCGGGTCCACCGCCTGGCAATATCTGCCGCTCGCGCAGATCGAGCGCATCGAGATCGTGCGCGGCCCGCGCTCGAGCCTGTATGGGTCCGAGGCCATCGGCGGCGTGGTGCAGATCTTCACGCGCGCGCCCGACGGCGCGCCGCGCGCACAGGCGAGCGCCGGCTACGGCACCTACCACACGCGCGAGCTCACGGCGGGCGTCTCGGGCGCGGGCGGGGATGCACGCTTTCGCGCGAATGCCGCGCGCTTTGTCACCGAAGGCTTCAATGTGCGCAAGCCCGCCAACGACGTGAGCGAGCCTGACCGCGACGGCTACAGCAACAACTCGGCGTCGCTGCACGTCGGACAACGTCTCGGCTCCGCGGAGGTCGAGCTGAACGCGCTGCAGGCCTCCGGCAATGTCGAGTTCGACCGCACGACCAACGCCCTCGCCTGGGCCCAGAACCAGACCGACTTCCTTCAGCAGGCCCTCGGCGCGCGCCTGCGCTATTCGCCGCATGCGCGCTGGACCGCGCGCCTTGACGTCGGCTCGAGCAAGGACTACGCGGAGAGCTTCTATGAAGCCGAATTCCGCTCCAGATTCGACACCGACCGGCGCCAGTATTCCTGGCAGAACGACGTCACGCTCGGCTCCCGACAATTGCTGACGCTCGGCGCCGACTACCAGGACGACGTCGTGAGCAGCAGTACCGCCTACGCCAGCGCCGAACGCGACAACACCGGCGTGTTCGCCCAGTACCAGGGGCGTTCCGGCGCCGGCGACATCGCGCTCGCGCTGCGCGAAGATAATAACCAGTCCTTCGGCCACCACCGCACCGGCAACATCGCGCTCGGCTATGCGTTCACGCCCGGGCTGCGCGGCTTCGTCGCCCACGGCACGGCCTTCAAGGCGCCGAGCTTCAACGAGCTCTATTACCCCGGCTATGGCAGCCCGGCCCTCAGGCCCGAGGAATCGCGCAGCACCGAGGCCGGGCTGCGCGCCGGGTATGGCAAGGCGGGCTGGAGCGCGCGCGTCTACCGCACCGACATAGATCAACTGATAGACACCGTGTGCGACGCGATGTGGAACTGCAACGCGGCCAACGTCAACCGCGCCCTGATCCGCGGCGCCGAACTGGAATCCGCAGCCACGATCGGCGCTTGGCGCACCGGGGCGGGCCTCTCCTACACCGACCCCCGCAACCGCGACACCGACCGGCTGCTCGCGCGGCGCGCGCGGCGCGCACTCAAGCTCGACCTCGACCGTGGGCTCGGCGCGTTGCGCGTCGGCGCCACCCTGCTCGCGCGCGACCGTCGCTTCGACGACGCCGCCAACACGCGCCCCGTCGCCGGTTACGGCCTCGTACACCTGCGCGCCCATTACGCCCTCGCGCGCGACTGGGAGCTGCGCGCGCGCCTCGACAACCTGTTCGACAAGGCCTACGAGGATGTGTACGGCTACAACACGCCGGGGCGCGCCGTGTTCGCGGGCGTCGCCTACCAGCCGCGCTGAACATGACTGCGCCCGGATCGAGCGACCGCCATTCCGCGCTGCCCGCCGCCGTGCTGATTTCGGCGCTGGCGCACGCCGCGGTGTTGGCGGCGCTCGCCTCCGGCGCCGGTCGCTTCGAACCTAGCGCGAGCGTGCTTACGATCGGACTGGAGACCGAGGTGCCTGTACAGGCCGCGCGTTCGCGCACGCTATCCGGAGTGTCTGCCGCCGAGACGACCACACCCGCTGCCGTCAGCGACGTCGTGGAATCCATACCCGATAGTACGTCGTCAGCGGATTCGCCCCCGACCAGTGCGGCCGTCACGCCACCGGCGACCGAAACTCCCAACACATACGATTCCGTTCCGACAACCATTCGCGGCCACCTGCTCGCCGAGCTCGCGCGCCACTTCGAGTATCCGCATCTCGCGCGTCTGCGCGGCTGGGAGGGCAGAGTCCTGCTGGCCTTCGATATCGAAACCGACGGACGACTGGAAAACATCCGTGTTGCGCAAAGCTCTGGCTTTGCGGTACTGGATGACGCCGCGCTCGGCGCGCTACGCCGCGTGGAGCGCCTCGCCGAAGCTGCCGCCTGGCTCCGTGGCCGCGAGCTGGCCATGCAAATACCCGTTATCTACCAATTGCGCTGTTTCGGCGATGAGGCGTGCCGCGAGGTCAGGGTGGCGACCGGTGGTCCGGAAAATCGCTGACGATGACTGAAGCACACCGGGTTTTCTGAAATATCCCGTTGGAACGAAGCTGTTACCTATAGATGCAGGCATTGCTAAAGGAGAAATCGCTTATGAACGCAGCATCCATTTCATCATCGCGCTTCGTCGTTGCCTTGTTGCTGGCGGCCGTCATGGCGGCGACACGTTGGCACCACTTCGGCTCGGTGTTCAGTCTGCCTGACGCTTCGCTCGCGGTATTCTTTCTGGCCGGGATCTACCTGCGATCCCCGCTGTTCTTGGCCGGCTTTCTCGCCGAAGCCGCACTGATAGATTACCTCGCCATCACCGTCGGGGGCGTGAGTGATTTCTGCATCTCGTCGGCCTATGTCTTCCTGATTCCGGCCTACGCCGCCCCGTGGTTCGCCGGCCGTTGGTACGCCGCACGCCATCGGCTGGCGTGGAGCACGCTCCTGCCGCTGGGCGGAGCGCTGTTGCTGTCGGTCGGCGTGGCGTATCTGATCTCGGACGGAAGCTTCTACCTACTCTCGGGCCGCTTCCCGGAAGTGAGCGCCGCGGAATATTTCGCGCAGGCGGTACGGCACTTCCCGGCCTATGCGCTGCATACCGCCCTGTATGTTCTGCTCGCGGCCGGCGTGCATGTCGTGGTCGCCGCCGCCTCCGGAGCGCGCCTGGCGCATTCCGCCCGCCGGCCGTAAACCCGTGCGGCGTGCGGACCGGCCGGCGGCGCTGCTGGAGGGCGCCTCGTGAAAGAACTGATTCTGGGCGGCGTGCGCTCCGGCAAGAGCCGTTACGCCGAGCAACGCGCCCGCGAAAGCAATCTGTCCGTGGTCTGCGTGGCCACCGCCACCGCGCTTGACGGGGAAATGCGCGCGCGCATTCGCGCGCACCAGGAACGCCGCCCCGCGTCGTGGACACTCGTGGAGACGCCGCGCGCGCTGGCCGCGACGCTGCGCGCCCAGGCGGCGCCAGATCGCTGCCTGCTTGTAGACTGTCTCACGCTCTGGCTCACGAATCTGCTGTGTGCGGACGACGAGGATGCTTTCCGGGCGGAACGCGCCGCCTTCCTGAAAATTTTGCCCACACTCCCCGGGCGAATCATCCTGGTCAGCAATGAGACCAATATGGGTGTGATCGCCGCATCCGAACTGGCGCGCCGCTTCGGCGACGAGGCCGGATGCCTGCACCGGGAGCTTGCTTCCCTCTGCGACCGGGTCGTACTCACGGTCGCGGGTCTGCCGCTCTTTCTGAAAGGAAATGCCGCATCATGAATACCGACTGGGTATGCGCGCCGAACGCCGCGATCAACGAACCCGCGCGGCGCGAGGCCGAGCATCGGCAAACGCAACTCACCAAACCGCCCGGCGCGCTCGGACGGCTCGAATCGCTCGCCATCCGCCTCGCGGGCATGCAGGGCACGCCGCGCCCGACGCTCGATCGTGTGCACATCGGAGTATTCGCCGGTGACCACGGCGTCGTCGCCGAGGGCGTGTCGGCGTTTCCACAGGCCGTGACCACGGAGATGGTGCGGAACTTCGCGCGCGGCGGCGCGGCCATCAGCGTGCTCGCGCGCCAGCTCGGCGCGACGCTCGAAGTGTTGAACCTCGGCACCGTGGTTGACCCCGGGCCGCTGGACGGCGTGCTGCGCCTCAACCTCGGGCCGGGCACCGCGAATTTTGCGAAGGAACCCGCTATGACCGCCGAACAGCTCGCGCGCGCCCTGCACGCCGGCCGCCAGACAGCGGAACGCGCGCAACACGGCGGCGCGCAGCTTTTCATCGGCGGCGAGATGGGCATCGGCAACACCACCGCCGCGGCCGCCGTCGCCTGCGCGCTGCTGGACGCGCCGGCCGAGTCGCTCGCCGGCCCGGGCACCGGACTCGATGCCCACGGCGTCGCGCGCAAGGCCAAGGTGATACGCGACGCGCTCGTGCTGCACCGCGCGCACGCCGGCGATCCCATGGAAATCCTGCGCCGTCTGGGCGGATTCGAAATCGCGGCGCTCGCCGGCAGCTATCTCGCCTGCGCCAAGATGGGCGTGCCGGTGCTCGTTGACGGATTCATTTCAACCGCGGCGGCGCTCGTGGCCACGCGCGCTTCTCCGGGTTGCGATGACTGGTTCTTCTATTCGCACGCCTCCGCCGAGCCGGGGCATGTGCGCATGCTCGATGCACTCAAAGCAAATCCGCTGCTCGACCTCGGCATGCGCCTTGGCGAAGGCAGCGGCGCGGCGGTCGCGGTGCCGATCCTGCGGCTCGCCTGCGCGTTGCACAACGGGATGGC
>MFSY01000026.1:5195-17956 GCA_001785175.1 Candidatus Muproteobacteria bacterium RIFCSPHIGHO2_01_FULL_65_16
CCGAAGCGGGCGTCTCCGAGAAATTGGCATGACCGACACCCGCATTGATCTGCTGCGCCACGGTGAAACCGAGGGCGGCGCGTGTTATCGCGGCGCCGGCGACGATGCGCTCAGCGCGCGCGGCTGGGAACAGATGCGCGCGGTCGTCGGCGAATCCGGCCCCTGGTCGCGTATCGTCAGCTCGCCGCTTCAGCGCTGCGCCGCGTTCGCCCGCGAGACTGAGCAAATACATCGTCTGCCGCTCGACATCGAACCGCGCCTGCGCGAGCTTCACTTCGGCGATTGGGAAGGCAAGACCTCGGCCGAGATTCACGCCGCCTGGCCGGACCGCCTTGAGCGATTCTGGAGCGATCCCGTCAATCACCCGCCGCCCGGCGGAGAGAACTTCTCCGCCTTTCAGGCGCGCGTGCTCGGGGCGTGGGACGATCTGCTGGCGCGCCATGCCGGCGCGCATCTACTCATCGTCACGCACGGCGGGCCGATCCGCGTCATCCTCGGCCGTGCGCGCGGCCTGCCGTGGGCGGAGGCGCTGTGCCAGCCGGTGCCGCCGGCGAGTCTGCATGCGCTGGTGGTATCCGCGGCAACCGGCCGCGACATCACTCGCACCGTCGCGGAAGCTCGCGGCTAGATCATGGTGCGGAGCTTCTTCATCGCCGTCCAGTTTCTCACGCGGTTTCCGCTGCCGGCATTCGACAGGCCCAAAGGCCGCGACGCCGGGCGTTCGCTGCTCTTCTATCCGCTGGTCGGTCTTCTCATCGGCGCCGTGCTCGTCGCGCTCAACGAGGCCGCGGCCGGGGCGGCCGAAACCGTGCGCGCCGCGTTGCTCCTTGCCGCCTGGGTGATCGTTACCGGCGGGCTGCACCTCGACGGGCTCGCCGATAGCGCCGACGCCTGGGTCGGCGGGCTCGGCGACCGCAAACGCACGCTCGCCATCATGAAAGACTCGCGCAGCGGGCCGGCCGCCGTGACCATGCTGGTGGTGGTCCTGATTCTGAAATTTGCCGCACTGCAAACACTCGTTGTGGCCGGCGCTTGGCAGGCGTTGCTGCTCGCGCCACTGCTCGGCCGCGGCGTCATCCCACTGCTCTTCCTCACCACGCCTTACGTCCGGCCCGGTGGTCTGGGGGCGGCCATGGCCGCACATCTGCCACGGTACGCGTCAATGGGCGTTGTGCTCGCCACCACGCTCGCGGTGTCCATACTCGCGGGCAAACCGGGCGTCCTGGCGCTCGCAGCCGCGGCGGCGATGTTCCTGCTGCTCCGCGCCCTGATGATACGCCGGATCAACGGCACGACCGGTGATACCGTCGGCGCGATGGTCGAATTGACCGAGACGGCGGTGCTCGTGGTTATCGCGGTGTAGCAGGCGGCAAGGCTCCGGCGATGCCCTTCCGGCCAATTCGGCGTTAAACTCATCGAATCGGCACGGGGCGCCGGATGCGGCCAGCGCCACATCCGGCAGCAATGGTGTCGGCATGCCGCTATCCGTTATCTACCGACTGAGAACTGGAACATGGGCCACCGCCTTTCCAAGATCTACACCCGCACCGGCGACAAGGGCACGACCGGGCTGGGCGACGGCGCGCGCGTGGACAAGGACCATCCGCGCATCGAGGCCGGCGGCGCGGTGGACGAGCTGAACAGCGTGCTCGGCGTGCTGCTGGCCGAGGAGCTCCCGCAAGACATCCGCACGATCCTCGGCGACATCCAGCACGAGCTGTTCGACCTCGGCGGCGAACTGAGCGTACCCGGGCGCGCGCGGCTCACCGAAAGCCCGGTCACGCAGCTGGAAAACATCCTGGATAAACTGAACGCCGAGCTCGGGCCGCTCAAGGAATTCGTGCTGCCCGGCGGGACGCGCGCCGCGGCGCTCTGTCACCTCGCGCGCACCGTCTGCCGGCGCGCCGAGCGGCGCGTGGTCACGCTGGGGAAAACGGAGGCCGTCAACCCCGTCGTGGTGAAATATCTGAATCGCCTCTCCGATCTGCTGTTCGTAATCGCGCGCACGCTGAACCGGCGCGCGGGACAAGCCGATGTGCTGTGGCGGCCGGGAAAGAACAAGTAACCCCAATAAAACGGCGATTGCATCCGCAGATTACGCGAATTTCCGCAGATTTTAGGAAAAATGCTGAAACCACAGATACACACGGATAAACACGGATAAACACGGATTAAGAAATAATGCTATCAGCTATCAGCGGTCAGCTATCAGCTAAAGAAACTCGGATTACTGATCCGGTCGTCAAATAGTGCATGTCGCTTCTCTCCCTCTCCCTCATCCCCATCCCTTCTCCCGGAGGGAGAAGGGAGCGAGCCGAGCGCGCTTGCGCGCGATTTCATTCACCCTGGTCGGGGTGAGGGCCAAGCAGCGCAAAAAACGGCCCTCATCCTGTCCTTCTCCCGCTGGGAGAAGGGACCCGGGGCTTGTCGGGATGCGCACTATTTATCGTTCTCCTCAGTATCTGTGTTCATCTGTGTTCATCTGTGGTTTCGCTGTTGTTCATCTAAATGCCTTTTCTCTGCGTCTCTGCGGTGAAAATCGTGCTTCGGTAATTTTCCGCGGTTCCCGAATCGGCATGGTTCAGCGCCGGCCGCGCGCCGCTTCGAGATCGGCGCAAAGATGCTCCGCTCCGTCCAGAATGCGCGGCCCGTGGCGCTGGAGGACATCCGGCGGGACCACGAACAGGTTGTCGCGCCGTACCGCTCTCAGCTGCGGCCAGCGCCGCCAGGCATCGAACCACTCCGGGCGCGATGCGCCGGCGCCGCTCGCAACAATCGCCTCCGGATCGGCGGCGAGCACCGCCTCGACATCCACCGTCGGCGCCAGTATGGGCAGATCGGCAAAAACATTGCGCCCGCCGCACAGATGGATGACATCGCTGATGAGCTGTTTTCCGTTCACCGTCATGAGCGGCCGATCCCAGATCTGATAGAACACCGTCACCGCCGGGCGCGCAGCATAGCGGCGGCGCAACGCCTCGTGGCGCTGACGGAAGGCTCGCGCCGCCCGGAGCGCGGCATCCGCGGTTCCGGCCAACCGCCCGAGGCGCTCGATATTCGTCGCGACATCCTCGATATGACGCGGCTCGGAGACGTAGACCGCCAGACCGAGCGCGCGCAACCGCTCCACCTGGGACGGCGGGTTGCCGCTCTGCCAGGCGATGATGAGGTCCGGCCGCAACGCCACGATCGCCTCGAGATCGAGACCGGTATAGCTCCCGACCCGCGGGATGCGCTTCGCCGCCTCGGGATAATCGCTGTAATCCACAGCGCCGACGACATACCCGCCGGCGCCGGCGGCATACAGCAGTTCGGTTACATGGGGCGCAAGACTTACGACGCGGCGCGCGGGCGCGGCGAGCACGACCGTCGCGCCCGCGTCGTCCGGCACGCGGGTCGGCGCCGGCGCGGGGGCCGCGCCGAGCAGTCCGAGCAGCACACCCGCAAGGAGGCCGTGGGTTTTCATGCCGCGAATGCTAACATGACGCGGCGCGGCGCTTTGAGTGATAATCCTAAAAACGGCGATTGCATCCGCAGATTACGCAGATTTCCGCAGATTTTAAGAACGGGTGCGCCAGGCAGTCATTCAAACCAATTGATTCATCTGCGTTAATCTGCGAAATCTGCGGATAACTGATTTTTCCAGGATAATCCGGACACGAACGCCGTTCTCTGACGACCCCTACTCCATGCCCAAGTCGAAACGAGCATCCGAGGCCGAGCGCGGCAAGCTGCGCATCGGCGACGACTGGAACGCCATCACCATCATCGCGCTCTCGCAGAGCAACCCGCTAAAAGCCGTCGCGGAGTTCGTCGAGAACAGCATAGACGCCCAGGCCCGGCACGTCACCATCACCCGCGGGCGCGAGCACGGCGCGCATTACCTGCGCATCACCGACGACGGCGACGGCATCCCGCGCGACGAGCACGGCGCGCCGAACTTCAAGTACGTCGCCACGCACATCTGCGACTCCATCAAGCGCCGGCTCAAGCACGATGGCATAACCGGCCTCCAGGGCGAGTTCGGCATCGGCCTGCTGTCCTTCTGGACCGTGGGCGAGGAGCTGACGCTCACCTGCGCGGGCGCCGACGGCAAGACCCATCAGATGACCATGCGCAAGGGCGACCCCGGCTACGCGGTGACCCAGCGCCGGACGCTCTTCGCGCAACACGGCACGGACCTCCTCATCCGGCCGCTGCTTGCGGGCATCCGCCAACTGAGCGGCGAGAAGATCCAGTGGTATCTCGCCTCGGAGCTGCGCGACCGCATCCGCCACTCGGGCGTGAAGATCAAGGTGGTGGACCGGCAGGCGCGGCAGGAATACAAGGTCGAGCCGCGGCAGTTTTCCGGAAGGCTCCTGCACCAACTGCCGGCGGCCGCGACCTCCGTCGGCGATGTCTACCTCGAGCTTTATCTCGTGGAGCCGGGCCAGGAAAATCGCGTCGGGCTCTACCGCGCTGGCACGCGGGTGCTGGCGGACATCGCCGAGCTCGAGGCGTTCCGGCGTCCGCCCTGGAGCGGCGGCTATCTTCAGGGAATCGTTGATGCGCCGTTCCTCAATCTCACGCCCGGCACGCGCCTGGGCGTCATCCACGACGAGCGCTACGCCGCCTTCTGCGCCGCGCTCACCGACACGGAGCAGGCCCTCATGGGCCAGATCGAGGCGCAACGCCAGGCGGAGGAGGAACAGGCGAGCGCGCAGATGCTGCGTTCGCTCCAGAAGGCCTTCCGCGAGGCGCTGCTCGCGCTCCCGGCCGAGGAGTACGACTGGTTCGACATCCACACCCACGGGAGCAAGCGACCGGGACGGCACGACGGCGAGGAGATCGCGGGGCTTGCGGTCGAAGCCGAAGGGGCGCCGGAACCGACACGCCAGAAGCAGTTCTTCGAGTTCGCCGGGCCGCTGTACAGCGCGCGCATCGCGCCCGCAACCTGCGTCGTGCCGGTCGGCGAGTCGCGCGGCTTCCGCGCCGTGCCGCGCGACAAATCGCGCCACCTCGTAGAGCACAACCTGACGTTCCGGTGGGAGATCGCCGAAGGCGGCGGACGACTCGAAAATACCGAAGGCGAGGTCGCGACCTTTCACGCCCCGCCCGAACCCGCGCTCGTGCGGCTCAGGCTGCGCGTCACCCAGGGGGATATCGCCTGCGAGGCCGAGGCGGTCGTCACGGTGACGGATTCGCTGCTGCCCGAGGCCGCCGCGCCCAGGGAGACCGCCGCGACCAGGCACGGCCTGCCGGGCTACACCTTCCAGCGCGCGCCGGGGGAGCTGTGGCGCTCGCGCTACGACGCCGAGCAGAACGTGATCGTCGTCAACAACGCCCACCGCGACTTCGTCTACGCCGCGCGTGCCAAGGCGCTGAAGCTGCGCTACATCAGCCGCCTCTACGCCAAGGAGCTGGTGCTGAAAAACTTTCCCGGCCTGGCGCCGGAGCAACTGCTCGAACGCATGATCGAGCTGTCGCTGTACACCGACGAAAATCTAAAGTAGCGGCTCCGGAAGAACCGACGGAAGGTCTGATTTATATGATTATTCAACGCAGAGGCGCGGAGACGGCGGAGAAAAAACAAGGCTATTGACCAGGCAAGATTGTTCTTGAACGAAGGCAGGCCGGATAGGGGTTTCATGGCATCCGTGACGGCGCGGGCGTGCCGGGTAAATAGCGAAAATCATATGACTTTTCGATTATTGCGGCGGCATGAGGGCTTCGATCCCGGGTCATCGGAGCAACAGCCCGTCGGGCGGGTTCAGGTGGATTCATGCCGCCGCAATATCAACAAAAAAATCTTTGCGTTCTTTGTGCTGTACAGGGACGTACTAATTTCCACGTCGCGCCGGGACGCGCGGTTGACGTGGATGCTGTACAGGGACGTACGAATTTCCACGTCGCGCCGGGACGCGCGGTTGACGTGGATGCTGTACAGGGACGTACGAATGTCGCGCGAGACATGATGTCGGGAGCGACCGTCTTTGCGGCGAAGACTTCTTATTCAGATGTTCCCTAGCCGGCAAAGACGCCGGCGCCGGTCATAAGCACTCCGACCACCAGCCAGAACAGCAGCACCCGCCAGACCAGCGCCACCACGCGGCGCACATGGCCCGCGTCCGGCAGCACCCCGAGCTCGGGCGAGCGCTCATCGTATTCCCCGCTCTCACCGGTGATGTCGCAGCCCTGCATGTGCATGGCGCCGAAGCCCGAGGCCAGCAGCGGCCCGCTGTTGATGTCCGACCAGACGCCCACGCATCTGCGCCAGCAGTGCAGCGCGTCCTCGAAATTGCCCATGATGGCGTAGGAAAGCGCCGTGACCCGCGCCGGTACCCAGCCCAGCAGATCGTCCAGCCGCGCGGCGGCCCAGCCGAAATTGACGAAGCGCTCGTAGCGGTGGCCCCAGAGTAAGTCGAGGATGCAGGCCAGCCGTTGCAGCACGGCGCCTGCCGGACCGAGCAGGATGAACCAGAATAGCGGCGAGACGACCAGGGAGTTGCCCTGCTTCAACACCCCCTCCACCGTGGCGCGCGCGATGGCGGCGTCGGTCGCGTGCGGCGCGCCCTTGCCCGTAAGCTCGCGCAGGTGTTCGTCGGCCTCGTGCAGATCGCCGGCGTCCAGGGCGTCGGCCACGCCGTTCGCCGACTTCCCCAGGCGGTAAACATCGAGGCACAGGTAAAGCACCACGACGTCGAACACGAAGCGCGGGACGTGGCCCAACTGGCCCAGGATGTAGTGCACGAGAATCACCCCCACCGCGATCGGGAGGATGGCCATGAGCACGGCGCCGACGCCGTGCACGCGCTTGCCGCCGTTGAACTGCTCCTCGATGGATTCCGCCCAGTCGCGGTACCAGGCGAATGGTTTTATGCCATGACGGTCGGGAACGAGGCGGTCGAGGGCTACGGCGAGAAGAATGGCGGAGAGTGACTCGATCATGAATCTGTTTCTTGTGTCGTTTGCAGCGGCTAATTTACCGGCCCTGACGGTCGGAAGGCAAGGGTTCAGCCGCAGGACGTGAGGTAGCGCCCCCATTCAAACTGCGCCCCGGGATCGGTCTTGCGCCCCGGGGCGATGTCGGCATGGCCGTAAATGCGGCGGCGGTTGATGGCGGGGTACGCGCGCATGAGCGCGCGCGTGAGGTCGGCGAGCGCCCGGTATTGTGCCTCCTCGAAGGGGACGTCGTCCGCGCCCTCGATCTCGATGCCGATGGAAAAATCGTTCACCCGCGCCCGCCCCTCGCACAATGATTGGCCGGCGTGCCAGGCGCGCCGGTGCGCCGGGACGAACTGGACTATCGCGCCGTCGCGGCGGATCAGGAAGTGGCTCGATACCTCGAGTCCCTCGATATTGCGGTAGTAGGGATGCGCCGCCGCGTCGAGCTTGTTGCAGAACAGCTGCTCGATCCCCGGCCCGCCGAACTCGCCCGGCGGCAGGCTGATGGCATGCAGGACCAGCACTTCCACCGGCGTGTCCCGGGGGCGATCATCGCAGTTGGGGGACGGCGCATAGCGCGCGCCGGAAAGCAGCCCGCTCGCTGGATCAATGCTTATGGAATCCGCCCTGGGCAAGATTGAAGACGTTCTCTGATTTCTGGAACCAGTCGCGGAATGGCGCTGAATTATGGTGCCGGTGACCGGAGTCGAACCGATGACCTACTGATTACGAATCAGTTGCTCTACCGACTGAGCTACACCGGCCTATGACTTGCACGCGGCCGGAGTATACGGCCATCCTTGGATCGAACCAATAGCCTGAGACTAACCTACGGCGCGCTTTTCCCGGCGCAAGCGCACGATCACGTCTATGCCTTGCAGGCGCGCGCCCTCGGGGAGCGAGGGAAGGCCGGTTACATGGATATCGCCGGCATCTATATCGGACAGTTCCTTGGTCACTTCGTCGTAGAAGTGGTGGTGGGGGGTTATGTTGGGATCGTAGAATATCTTGGTCGGGTCGGCGATCACCTCGCGGATCACGCCCCTGTCGGCCAGCAGCCCGAGCGTATTATAAACCGTGGCCTTGGACACACTCTGATCCGCCGCCCCATTCCTCCGGACGGTGGCGTTGACAATGTTGTACACCTCCTCCGCCGAAAGGTGGGAGGGGTTGGAGTACAGCTCGCGCGTGATCTGCACCCGCTGGCTCGTTGGGTTGATCCCATGCTGGCGCAGCAGATCCACGATCTCGTTATCGGAGTAGCTTCTGATAACTCTCATTTAGAACGAATATAGATCAACAGGTGGCAATGCTGAATAAATTCGGTCTCCAGATCAGAATTATGGACGGCTAATAATTCACTACTTTAACTAAAATACACGTTCCGTTCAAAATCTTGAATCCCTATCTGTTGGATACGGTCGTGACCTGGGCTGATTTGTCGTAAGGATTAAATCTAGCCCGCGTTCCGGATACAAGCCAGTTCCATTAGTTTCATGGATTTTACCAGCAGAATTCGCATAATTTCTTGCGAACGAGTTTCAATCAAGCGCTTGCTTTCATCGAACCGAAGAACTGTCCGGGCTTTGTGTCTCAGTGCTGACGAACGGCCACTGACAAAGTGCGGCAATTGCACGTTATCAAAGGCGCATTAGACTTAAAAAGCAGGATATACCGCGATCCGCGGAAAATGCGGAGTTTTACGCGTACTCGGGAAGGCAACGATGAACGACATGCAATCGAATTCGCACCACAAAGGGCCGAATCAGCTGATTCCCCGGCCCTCTTTTATCCGGCCAGAAATACCGTTCGTCGGGGGAATTATACCGCAGCCATTACCGTTCGTCGGCTATAAACTACCATCCGTACTTATTCCTGATTCCCAATCACGATTTACCCTACTCGAATTACTTTTAACCTTAACAATTGCCGGGATATTGATGACATTGGCTGTTGCTGGAATGAGTAACTTCATCAACTCCAATCGCCTGACAACGACAACCAATGATCTGGTCGCGGACTTAAATCTCGCCCGAAGTGAGGCCGTAAAGCGCGCCGGAAATGTCGTTGTGTGCAAATCCGATGATGGCGCCGATTGTACCGGCACGGGCACGTGGGCGAGCGGGCGGGTTGTTTTTTTCGATGCGGATTCGAGCAACACCAAGACCGCGGGCGACACCGTGCTTCGGGTGCATGAAGCCATGGCCAGCGGCAACACGGTCACCGCCTCCGCCTCCGATGTCATTGTCTACTCCAAACAGGGGGCGATCACAGCCGGCTCCGGCGATTACACAATCTGCAATTCAAACATGAAGCGATCCCGGACCATCGGCATATCGGCCACCGGCCGCGCGTCTCTTACGCAAGGAGCCTGCTGATGAGAACCACGCTATATGCCGCCAACATCATCCGCGGCGACGCCGTCAGGGGGTTTTCGCTGATCGAGGTGCTGGTCGCCTTGCTGGTGCTTTCGCTCGGGCTGCTCGGCCTCGCCGGGCTGCAGCTCACCAGCATGAAGTACAACACCGACGCCTACACCCGCACCCAGGCCACGCTCTTCGCCTATGACATCCTTGACCGCATGCGCGCCAACTCGACCGGCAGGGCGAACGGAGACTATGACGCCAGCACCCAAGCCGCGGCGGACGCCAAGGTGTCGAGTTATGACAGTTGCAAGGGCTCTACCTGCCAGTGCGACGGCAGCACGGCATGCAGCACAAGTAATCTGGCCCTCTACGACTTCGGCAAGTGGCAGGAAGGGCTGGAGCAGGCCATTCCCGGAGCGGCGGCCGTCAGATCCACGATAGAAAGAACCGGAAACCAGGTTACGGTCACTATCCGATGGCAGGAACGTGAATTCCAGAAAGACCAAAAATGGGTGGCCGAGTTATGAGATACGCCGTCAACACACCGGACAATATCCGCGGGCTCAGCATAGTGGAGCTGATGATCGCGCTCACAATCGGGCTGGTCATCCTCGTGGCCGTGACCACGCTCCTGGTCAACAGCAAAAGAACTTACACGACGCAGGATCGGCTCGCGCGCGTGCAGGAAAACGGGCGGTTCGCCATGCAGTTCCTCATCAAGGACCTGCGTCTGGCTGGTTATTACGGATGCTCGAACGATATCACCAGTATAAACAACACGCTTGACACGTCCGATCCCAGCAAATTTTATCCGTTTAACGCGGCCTACCCGCTGGAAGGCCTGGAAGCGGCCGGCGGAGCCTGGTATCCGTCAAACAGCACAACCATGCCTTCCAAACCGGTCAAGGCTGGTACCGACGCCGTCGCCATACGCAAGTTGGATCCATCGTCTTCCTTCAGCCTTGTCAAGGAAATGCCCAACGAATCCGCCGTGCTTTTTCTTGATTCCGCGAGCGGACTGAAAGATGGCGATGTCGTCATGGTCTCGGACTGCTCGAGCGGCGATCTCTTTCAGATCACAAATATTCAGGATGGATCGGGCGTTAACTCCGGTAAAAAAGGCGTTGTCCATAATCCCGGCGGTGGAGACCCAGGAAACGCGACGCAGGAACTGAGCAAGTCATACAGCCCCCCGGGCGCGTCCATCATGAAGTTCACGAGCAGCAAATATTTCATATCCACGGGCGCCGGCGGGGGGCCCGCGTTGTTCCGCGAAGATGAAACCGTCACCCCGCCTGTTGCCGAGGAACTGGTTGAGGGTATAGAGAGCCTCCAGATCCTCTATGGCAAAGACACGGACGGAGACAAGATGCCGAATATATATCTCAAGGCCGGCGCGTCCGGCCTTGAGACGGAAAGCGATTGGAACAGCGTGGTCAGTGTGCGCGTCGGGGTGCTCGCGGTCACCACGAATCAGGAAGACGCGGAGACTGACTCCGCTTCTTACGATGTAGACAAGGACGGAACAGACGACCTCATCGCGCCGGGCGATCGCAACAAGCGCCGTGTCTTCCTGTCCACCGTGGTCATGAGGAATATGCAATGAACACGTTCGGTGTCGCCATTCATACCGGCAAGACCGCCGCCGCGGCCCGTGGCGGTGCGCGGGTGAAGGCATCGGGGTTCTCCGATACCAGCGGCGCGGCGCTGGTTACCAGCCTCGTGATCCTGCTCGTGCTGACGATTCTGGGACTGGCGGCCATGAGCACTTCGTCGCTTGAGGAAAAGATGTCCGGAAACATACAGGATGCCACGTTCGCGTTTGAAGCGGCGGAGTCCGGCCTGAACAAAGCGCTGACCACCGCGGGCACGCTCAGCCTTTCCGGGACGACGACCAATAGTTTTGATTTTGACAGCGGCAAAAGCGGAAGCGCCTCCGTGCAAACGGAATTTCTCCAGTACTCACCGCCCAAGCGCGGATCGGGCTACGGCAGCAATTTCGACGTCGCCAACTTCGATCAGACGAGCACGGGAACGACAACCTCGGGCGCCAAGGCGGTGATTCATCAAGGCGTGGGACAGGTCATACCCAAGGCCAATTAGAGACAGGTACTGTGTTATGAAAAATTACCTACTGCATTTAAACCGCTTGCTGCTTATTCTGGCCGCGGGCGCGGCATTCGCCATGCTCGGCGCTACGGACGTCCGGGCGAAGGACACGGACATATACCTCAAGGCGCCGGCCATCGCGCGTGACGATTCGCCCAATGTCCTCCTTATCATTGATAACTCCATAAGTATGAACACGGATGTCGCCAGCAGACCCGCATATGTCTCCACAATTGATTATTGCAGCGGCGACCTGGATACATTAACGGGCATAAGTGGCGCCAACGGCGGCAAACCCAGCGGCTGCTCGTCCATCGCAAACCGGGTGTACTGGTCATTTAGCTCGAATCCCCCATCATACAGCTCGACCAGCTGGGTTGCGGCGTCCAAAAACCGCTGCTCCAGCACCACGACTCCATTCGCCGATTCCGGGAAATATTCGGGAGACAAGATTGTGGGATACAGGCCCAGCGGGAGCAACAAAGGATGGAGATCGCTCAAAAACCGCGTAGATGGCGATTTTGATTACATAGATTGTCAAAGCGACGACGGCGCCACCGCTCCCTATGGCTATGTACAGGACAATAGTATAAACCCACGGGCCGCCTACACCACCGCCGCCGGCGACCAGTTCGTATGGGCGAACTATACGAGCAACACCAGCCCCGCGCTTTATGCCTCCAATTACATGAACTACTGGTACAACACGGCGCTTTCAACGACAAGAACAAGGCTTCAGATCGCCAAGAGCACCGTCAATGGCATTATTGACTCGAACCCGTCGGTCCGCTTCGGGCTGATGGTGTTCAACACGAATAGCGATGGCGCGCCCGCCGACACCGGAAACCATGGCGGCAGGGTGGTCAT
The DNA here is from genome assembly GCA_001785175.1 of Candidatus Muproteobacteria bacterium RIFCSPHIGHO2_01_FULL_65_16. GTDB lineage: Bacteria > Pseudomonadota > Gammaproteobacteria > Acidiferrobacterales > Sulfurifustaceae > MFSY01. Next base: position 17,462 of record MFSY01000026.1, read on the forward strand.
GAAGATAGACACCATGGACGACGACCGGCGCACCAGCATGAAAAGCGTCATTAACAGCCTGACCGCGAGCACCAGTACGCCGTTGTCCGAAACCATGTGGGAGGCCAGGCGTTACTTTGGCGCTCAGGGCGTGGATTACGGGGACAATGATGCTTCCGCCACACCGGCGCGGGATACGACGGCTGAAAGCGGCGGCAACTACGTATCGCCGTTTATGTACGGCTGCCAGAAAGCCTTCGTCATTTATATGACGGATGGCGACCCGACCCGTGACGTTGACGCGGACTCCAAGATCAAGGGGTTGAGCGGGCTTTCGGGCAGCAGTTGTCAGGGCATCTCCGGCCTGAGCGGGGATGCGACGCTCAGTTGTCTCAAGGAACTTTCCGGTTGGATGCATAACAACGACGTCTATGCCGGGCTGTCCGGCAATCAGACCGTCAATACCTATACGATCGGCTTCGGCACCGGCATCTCGGCCGACGGCAAGACCTTGCT
>MFSY01000027.1:0-1553 GCA_001785175.1 Candidatus Muproteobacteria bacterium RIFCSPHIGHO2_01_FULL_65_16
CGGCTGCAGGCGCACACCGACCGCCTGTTCCGCTCGGCGCATATCCTGGGCATGAGCATTCCGTACGACAAGGACACCATCAACGCGGCGGTGCGCGCCGCGGTGCGCGAGAACAAGCTCGAGTCGGGCTACATCCGCCCGATGTGCTTCTACGGGGCCGAGGGCATGGGGCTCCGGGCCGACAACCTCAAGGTGCACGCGATCGTCGCGGCCTGGAGCTGGGGCTCGTACCTCGGCGAGGAGGGCCAGCGCAACGGCATCCGCGTGCGCACCTCGTCCTACAGCCGCCACCACGTGAACGTCACCATGTGCAAGGCCAAGGCCAACGGTCACTACATAAATTCCATGCTGGCGCTGCGCGAGGCGGTCGCCGCGGGCTGCGACGAGGCGCTGCTGCTCGACACCGAGGGCTACGTCGCCGAGGGCAGCGGCGAGAACATCTTCATCGTGCGCGACGGCGTGCTGTACACGCCGGAGCTGACCTCGGCGCTCGAGGGGATCACGCGCGACACCATCATCCGGCTCGCGGCCGAGATCGGCGTGCGGGTGGTGGACAAGCGCATCACGCGCGACGAGGTGATCATCGCCGACGAGGCCTTCTTCACCGGCACCGCGGCCGAGGTGACGCCGATCCGCGAGCTCGACGGGCGTCACGTCGGCAGCGGCAAGCGCGGCCCGATCACGGAGAGGCTGCAGACCATGTACTTCGATCAGGTGCACGGGCGCCGCAGCCAATATCCCGAGTGGCTGACGTTGGTAAAATAAGTCAGTGAAAAGTTAAAAGTTAAAAGTGAAAAGTGCAAAGGTGAGTATATGATCCAAGCGGACAGGGGCTCGAATACAAGCGGTGGCAAGAACATCGAGCCCAACGCGCAGAACCGCTATGAGATCACACGCGCGGACCTGCCGCTCTCCTGCCCGATGCCGGGCATGACGCTGTGGAACTCGCACCCGCGCGTGTACCTGCCGCTCGCGAAGAGTGGCGAGGAGCGCTGCCCGTACTGCGGCGCGCTGTACGTCCTCAAAGACTAAGACCATTAACCACAGAGATCACAGAGGACACAGAGTTTGTAAAGATCAATATCCTCCGTGCCCTCTGTGCCCTCTGTGATCTCTGTGGTGAAAGATATTAAATTTTTGATTATCGGGCCGGCCTGGGTCGGCGACATGGTGCTGGCCCAGAGCCTGTTCCGGCTCCTCAAGCAGCGCCATCCGGATGCGCGCCTCGACGTGGTCGCGCCGGCGTGGACGCTGCCGCTGCTCGCGCGCATGCCCGAGGTGGACGAGGCGATCCCGGCCCCGTTCAAACATGGTGAGCTCGCCCTCGGTGCGCGTATGCGGCTCGGCCGTTCGCTGCGCGCGCGCGACTACGACCGCGCCATCGTGCTGCCCAATTCGTTCAAATCCGCCCTCGTGCCTTTCGCCGCCCGCGCCCGCCGGCGCACCGGCTTTGTCGGCGAGCTGCGCTACGGGCTGCTGAACGACATCCGCAGGCTCGACAAGAAAAAACTTCCGCGCACCGTGGACCGGTTTATCGCGCTTGGGCTCGATGC
>MFSY01000027.1:1562-11054 GCA_001785175.1 Candidatus Muproteobacteria bacterium RIFCSPHIGHO2_01_FULL_65_16
GCTGCCCGCGGTTCCCGAGCCGCGGCTCGAGGCCGACGCGGCCAACGCCCGCGCCGCGCTCGCACGCCTGGGTCGCGGTCTTCCGCAAACGCCGGTGCTCGGGCTCTGTCCCGGCGCCGAGTACGGCCCGGCCAAGCGCTGGCCGGTTGAATACTTCGCCGAGGTCGCCACGGCTAAGCTCGCCGCGGGCTGGGAGGTCTGGCTTTTCGGCTCGGACAAGGACGCGCCGATCACCGCCGCGGTACAGTCGCGTGTCGGCGGAGGCTGTCTCGACCTGGCGGGGAAGACCACGCTCGCCGACGCCATTGATCTGCTGGCGTTGACCGCCGCCGTGGTCAGCAACGATTCCGGGCTCATGCACGTGGCGGCGGCGCTGGGGCGGCGGCTGGTCGCGCTCTACGGCTCGTCCGACCCGCGCCACACGCCGCCCATGGGCGGCGGGGCGGACGTTCTCTACCTCGGCCTGGAATGCAGCCCGTGTTTCAAGCGCGAGTGTCCGCTTGGACACTTGCGGTGTCTGCGGGAGATCATGCCGCGAAGAGTGCTGGAGACACTCGCGGCGTTCAGTGGCAAGATACAAGATACAAGATACAAGTGAGAAAAACGCAAGGGGCAATTTCTTGTATCTTGCAACTTGTATCTTGTATCTTGTATCTGCGCTGATTTATGCTTAAAGACACCATAGATTTTTCCGCGATCCGGCGCGCGCTGGTGATCAAGCTCCGTCACCACGGCGACGTGCTGCTCACCGCGCCGGTGTTCAGCGCGCTCAGGCAGCACGCGCCGCGGCTTGAGCTCGACGCGCTGATCTACCGCGATACCGAGGAGATGCTCAGCGGGCACCCCGCGATCTCCCGTATTTTCACCGTTGACCGCGCCGGGAAGAAGAACGGGGCGCCGGCGCGGATCGCGGCCGAGTGGCGCCTGCTCAAAGAGCTGCGCGCGCGCAATTACGACCTGATCGTCCATCTCACCGAAAGCCCGCGCGGCGCGTGGCTCGCGCGCCTGCTCGGCGCGCGCTATGCGGTCGCGCGCGAATATCCCGGCAAGCGCGGGCGGTTGTGGCGCACGAGCTTCACCCATGTCTATCGCATCTCGGGAAAACCCCGGCATACGGTCGAGATCCATCTCGACGCCCTGCGCCGGCTGGGGTTGCAGCCGCAAGGCGAACGTCGCCTGACGCTTGTCCCGGGGGCGGAGTCCGAGGCCGCGATCGGGGAGCTGCTGCGGCGGCACGGCCTGGCGCCCAAATCCTACGTGCACCTGCATCCGACCTCGCGCTGGTTGTTCAAGTGCTGGGAGGTGGAAAAATACGCCGCCCTGATTGATGCGCTGCAGGACACCGGCGTGCGCGTGGTCGTCACCGCTTCGCCCGCCGAGCACGAACTGGAGTTTGTGCGGCGCGTTATGGCAAAAACCCGCAAGCCCGCTGTTGACCTGTCGGGGAAACTCAGTCTCAAGCAGCTCGCGGCCCTGACGGCGCAGGCCAAGTGCTTCGTCGGCGTGGACTCGGTGCCGATGCACATCGCCGCGGCCATGCAGACCCCGGTGGCGGCGCTGTTCGGTCCGAGCGGCGATCTCGAATGGGGCCCGTGGCAGGTCAAGGCGCGCGTGCTTACCACGAACCACTCCTGCCGCCCCTGCGGCATGGACGGCTGCGCCGGATCGAAGATCAGCGAATGCCTGACCACGATCACGGTGGAGGAAGTGCTGGGCGCAATAAAGGAATTATTGTGAACCGCCAAGACGCCAAGACGCCAGATAAAAGGCTCTGGTGAATTTCAAATGGGTAACGCCGGCAGAGCGTACAGCTCGGTTTGCTCGTAAACTTCAATGTTCCTGTGTTGAGCCAGGGCATTCAACGAATTATTTGCTCTATATAAACTTGGCGCCCTTGGCGTCTTGGCGGTTCAAAATCAAATGTTAAAAGTTGCACTCATTCGCCAACGCTACGCCCAGGACGGCGGTGCCGAGCGGTTCGTGGCGCGCGCCATGGAGGCGCTTAAGTCACACGATATTAAGTTGACGCTGATTACCCGCGAATGGACCAGAGGCAAGGATTTCGACGTTCTCGCCTGCAATCCTTTTCACATCGGTCGTGTCTGGCGTGACTGGTCTTTCGCCCGCTGCGTCTGCCGCACCGTGAACGAGCGACAATTCGATCTCGTGCAATCGCACGAACGCATCGCCTGCTGCGACATCTACCGCGCCGGCGACGGCGTGCACCGCGAATGGCTGGCGCGCCGCGCGCGCGTGCTCGGCTGGCCGGGGCGCCTGGCCATGGCGCTCAATCCATACCATTACTATGTGAAGCGGGCGGAAAAGAACTTGTTCACGAGCCCGCGGCTCAAGGCCGTCATCTGCAACTCGAAGATGGTGCAGGAGGAGATCCGGCGCCACTTCGGGGTGCCGGAGGAGAAGCTGCGTGTCATCTATAGCGGCGTGGCCGGCGATGAATACCACCCGCGGCTCAAACTCCACCGCGCCGCGGTCCGGGCGCAATACGGGATTCCGGAGGACGCCACGTTGTTTCTTTTCGTGGGCTCCGGTTTCGAGCGCAAGGGCGTGCCGGCTCTGCTCGCGGCGATGGCGCAACTGCCCGGGGACACCTTCCTGCTCGTCGTCGGGCGGGACCGCAAGACGGGACGTTACCAGCAGCGCGCGCGCCGCCTGGGCCTGGCCGAGCGCGTGCTTTTCCTCGGCCGCCAGCCGGACGTGAAGCCTTATTATGGAGCCGCCGACGCGCTCGTGTTGCCCACGCTTTACGACCCGTTTCCGAATGTCATCCTCGAGGCCATGGCGAGCGGGTTGCCGGTCGTCACCAGCCGCAAAAGCGGGGCCGCGGAGTTGATCGAGGACGGGGTCAACGGTTATGTGTGCGACGCCGTGGACGAGGCGGCGTTGGCGGAGCGGATGCGGCGGCTGACTGTGCCCGGCGCGCGCGCGGTTCTGGGCGCGGCCGCGCGGCGCGCGATCGTGCCGCTGACGCTCAAACGGATGGGGGATCAATTGCTGGATTGTTATCGCTCGCTGGCGCGCCCGGGCGCCGGCGCGAGCGGCCCGACGCACCTTAATATTGTTCACACCGAGGCCTCGCTCGGCTGGGGTGGGCAGGAGATCCGTATCCTCACCGAGGCCGAGGGCATGCTGCGGCGCGGCCACCGCGTGACCCTGCTTTGTCCCCCGGAGGCGCGTATCCACGCGGAGGCGCGGGCGCGCGGCGTGCCGGTGACCACGCTCCCGATCGGCCGCAAAAACCTGCGCGGGCTGCGCGCCCTCTATCGCTGGCTCAAGGCGCATCCCGTGGATGTAATCAACACGCACAGCTCGACCGACACCTGGCTGGCGGCGCTCGGCTGTGCGCTGCTCAAAAATCCGCCGCCGCTGGTGCGCACGCGCCACATCTCATCGCCGATCCCGGACAACGCGCCGACCCGCTGGCTCTATCGGCGCGCCACGCGTCACATTATCACCACCGGCGAGGCGCTGCGGCGTCAGCTGATCGAGCAGAACGGTTATCCCGCGGGACACATCAGTTCCATACCCACCGGCATTGATACCGCCCGCTTCGCGCCCGGCGACCGCCTGGCGGCGCGCGCGCGGCTGGGGCTGCCGCCGGATGCGGCCGTCGTCGGCATCGTCGCCACCCTGCGCAGCTGGAAGGGGCACAGCTATCTGCTGGACGCGTTCGCGCGGCTGGACCGGGACGACGTCAGGCTTCTGATCGTCGGCGACGGCCCCGGCCGCCCGTACATCGAGCGGCAGGCGCGGGAGCTGAACATCCACGACCGCGTCGTCATGCCCGGCAACCAGGGCGACGTGCTGCCGTGGTTGCAGAGCATGGACATCTTCGTCCTGCCGTCCTACGCCAACGAGGGCGTGCCGCAGGCCGTCATGCAGGCCATGGCCTGCGGCCTGCCGGTGATCAGCACCAACATCGGCGGCATACCGGAGGCGGTGCAGCACGAGGTCACGGGGATAATGGTCGAGCCGAAAAACATTGGCGCCTTGACCGCGGCCATGCGGCGCCTGCTCGGGGACAGCGGGCTGCGCGCGCGCCTCGGTGCGGCGGCGCGCGTGGTGGCCGAGAGCCGTTTCGGGCTCGGGCCCATGCTCGAGCGCATGGAAGTACTCTTCGCCGGTGTTCATTCGACTCAGCGTCCTTAAGCAGGGCGGGTATTTCACGACGACACGAGATAGACGCGCGCCATGTCCGAAATACGATCCGCAGCCGGCCGCGTACTGGTGATCGTCGTCGCACGCATCGGGGACACGTTGCTCGTGACCCCGGCCCTGCGGGCCATCGGACAGGCCTTCCCGGGGGGGCGGCTGGTGGTGATGGCGCATCCGAAGCGCAAGGCCGTACTCGAGCACCTGCCCTTCGTCGGCGAGGTGAAATCCATCACGAAACACTCCGCCCGGCTCAAGGGCTGGCTTGGCCGCAGCCGCTTCGATATCGCCTTCGTCTACGGCGCCGACGCGAGCCTCGTGGCCTACGCGCTGCGCGTGGCGCGGCGGGTCTACGCCTTCGACCGGCTGGGTGACGCGATCATCTCGCCGCGTCTGACGAGCGTCGCCCCACCGGGCGCTTTGCTCCATGCCGTGGAGGAGCGCTTGCTGTTGCCGCGCGCGGCGGGCATCGAAGCGAGCGACATGCGGCTGGCCTATCGAGTGACGCCGGCGGAGCAGGCGCGGGCGCGGGATTGGATCGCGCGGCATATCGGGCCAGAGGCGCATCCGCTTATCGGCATACAGATGTTCAGCTTCCCGACCAAGTCACACCGTGACTGGCCGGTCGGCCATTTCATCGAACTGATGCAGAGAACGATCGCGCGGTACAACAATTCTCGGTTCGTGATTCTCGGCGACAAGTCCGCCCGCGCGCGCTGTGCCGAGGTGCTGCGAGCCCTCCCGCGGCACGTCGTCATCGCGGCCGGCCGCTTCAGCCTGCGTGAAAACGCCGCCGTCATCCAGCAACTGGACCTCTATGTCGGCGTGGACACGGGCCCGACCCACATCGCCGGGGCGCTCGGCGTCAACATGGTCGCGCTCTACCACTATAGTTACCCGGGTCGTAACCTTGCGCCCCTGGCCCATCCCGGTTGCCGTATCGTCGAGCATCCGCTGACCCTGGTACCCGGCCGACACGAGGCCGGCATGGAGCAGATCAGCGTTGATCGGGTCTGGGAAGAAGCGCGGGCCCTGCTTGAGGCGCGCACGCAGGCGTCATCGCCATGAGGCCGCGGGTGTTATTGCTGTCACAGGAGGTTCATCCCATCCCCCCGCGCAAGGGGGCGGCGGTGGAACAGTGGATAGACGCAGTCGCGCATCGCCTCGATGCCTTCGAGCCCCATATCGTCAGCGTGCCGCACCCGGAGCTTCCCGACGACCAGCGCGTCGGATCGGTGCGATACCACCGCATCCATATCGGCCGGGTCTATAATCGCCTGTTTCGGAAGATCACGCGCCTGGACCCGTACTCCTATCTCGACCGCGTCGTGCGCTACGCCCGTGGCGTTGCTCCCGCGATCGTGCACCTGCACAATGCCCCGCAGTTCGTGCGCGGGATCGCCCGCGGCCTGCCGGCCGCCCGGCTCATCCTGCACATGCACAACGAGAAGGAGCCGCGTTTTGACGCGGCGCTCGACTGTCTGGCCGGCTGCTCGCGCTACATCGTCGAGTGGTATCGGCGGAAGGGCGTACGCGCGCGCCGCTTTATCGTATTGCCAAACGGCGTTGACGTGAACGTCTTCCGCCCGAGGTGGGAGCAGGTACCGGTCGGCGCCGCGCTGAAGGCCCGTTTTGCGATTCCGGAACATCGGTTCGTCGTGTTGTATGTCGGGCGCATCTCGCCGGAGAAGGGCGTGGATCTGCTGGTCGAGGCGTTCCGCCATCTCGATCAGGCCCGCTTTCATCTCGTGCTCGTGGGTGAGTGGCCCAAGGGCAGCGCGAGCACGAGCGAGCGCGTGGCCTATGCGGAACGGCTGCAACGTGAGCTCGTGGGCCTGAACACGACCGTGATAGATACCCTGGCGCCGGATCGGGTGCACGAGGCGTATCAGCTGGGCGACGTCGTGGTCGTGCCATCGCGCTTCGAGGAGCCGTTCTCCATGACCGCCATCGAAGCGATGGCCTCGGGGGTGCCGGTGTTGGCGCTGCGCAAGGGCGGCATGGCGGAGTACATGGTGGATCGGGAAAACGCCGTGGTGCTGCCGCCCGCGACGCCGGCTACGGAACTGGCGGCGCGCCTGCGCGAGCTTGCCGCATCGAAGGAGTTGCTCGACGGGGTCGCGCGCCGCGCCCGTGCATTCGTGGTGGGCCGCTTTACCTGGGAGCAGGTCGTCAAGGAGACGCAAGCGTTGTATACCGCCGTGCTCGACTCTGAGCCGGGGTTTCCATGAAGATCTGTTTTTACAACGCCACCGCCTCGTTTCTGCATGGGGGCCTCGAGACCTATTGCTGGGAGGCCGGGCACGCATTGGCGCGACGCGGCCACGAGGTGACGATTGTCGCCGGCGACGGCGATGCGCCGCGCCAGCCGGACGTGGGCCTGGTCACCTTTCCCATCCGGCGCGAGCCCGAATGGCTCGACATCGGCACGCGCTTTCAACGCTTCATGGAGCGCATGTCGCTCGCGCGCCGGGCGTTGCCGCACCTGCTCGCGGCCCATTACGATGCGATCGTGATCAACAAGCCGTTCGATTTTCCGGCGCTGTGGTGGGCGCGGCGCAAGGGCCTGCGCGCGCAAATCGCGTTTCGTTCCGGCGGCACCGAGTTTTATCCGCTGGATCGTTTTTTCAGCCGCGTCGTGGATCATTGGATTTCGACCAGCCGCTATAACGCCGACCAGGTTGAGGCGCGCTACCATAAGGAGGTCAGCGTGATCCACAACGGCGTGGATACCGCGCTCTTCAGCCCGGGCGCGTGCGAGCCTGGCTGGCGTCGCGGCCACGGCGTGCCGGATAACGCGCTGCTCGTGCTGAGCGTGGGCCGGCTCGTGGGCTGGAAGGGCCAGCGTGTGGTCATAGAGGCAATCGCGGAGGCGCCCGCCGCGCATTACACCCTCGTCGGCGACGGGCCGGAAAGATCGGTGCTGGAGGGATTGGCGCAGAGGCTCGGGATCGCCGGCCGGGTGCATTTCATCGGCGGCGTCAAACACGGAGAGCTGCCCCGGATTCTGCGGCAGGCGGACCTATTCGTGCAGCCGTCCATCGGCGAGGAGTCCTTCGGTATCAGCGTGGTCGAGGCCATGGCCAGCGGCCTGCCGGTGCTGGCCTCGCGCAACGGCGGCCTGGTCGAGATTGTCAGCGACGGCGCGACCGGACGGCTGCTGCCGGTGGGCGATGTGGCCGCCTGGCGCGCGGCGATCGCCGACCTGGACACCGACCGTGACGCGCTGCGGCGCATGGGGGTCGCCGCGCGCGCCCGCGCCGAGGCCGAGTTCACCTGGGCCGCGAACGCGCGGAAACTGGAGCAGGTATTGAACACCGGGGTCACCCAATGTGCGGCATCGTAGGTTATTGCACCGGCGGCGGGGGCGACTTCCGCCTGGACGAGGCGATCGGCTTCCTGCGTCTGCGCGGCCCGGACGAGCAGCGGACCTGGAAAGGCGAAGCCGCCGGTCTGGGCCACACACGCCTGTCCATCATTGATCTGTCCGAGGCCGGGCGCCAGCCGATGACGAGCGACGACGGCCGCTACGTGCTTGTCTTCAACGGCGAGGTCTACAATTTTCCGGACCTGCGCCAACGCCTCGAGGCGCTCGGCGAGAAGTTCCGCGGCCACAGCGACACCGAGGTGCTGCTCAAGCTTTTCATCCGCGACGGTTTCGAGGAGTGCCTGCGACAACTGCGCGGGATGTTCGCCTTCGCCGTCTGGGACAGGAACGAGCGCACGCTCCACCTCGCGCGCGACCGCCTGGGCGTGAAGCCGCTGGTCTACGCCGCGACGCCCAAGGGATTCCTGTTTGCCTCCGAGATCGGCGCGCTGTTCGCCCTCGACCCGGCGCTCGACCGCCGCCCGGACTACCGGGCGCTCGATCACTATTTCACCTTCCAATATATTCCGGCCCCCATGACCGGTTTCGAGTCGGTGCGCAAGCTGCCGCCGGCGCACGCCATGATCGTCAAGGACGGCAAGATCGGCAAGATCTGGCGCTACTGGCGGATTGACGCGACGAAGCAAGACGATCTTTCCTTCGACGACGCCTGCGAAGGCCTGCGCGAGAAATTCCTCGAGGCCACCAAGATCCGCATGATCAGCGACGTGCCGCTGGGGGCGTTTCTTTCGGGCGGCATAGATTCCTCCATCACCGTCGCGGCGATGGCGCGGCTGAACAGCCAACCGGTCAAGACCTTTGCCATCGGCTTCGAGGAGGAGCGCTTCAACGAGCTGCCGTACGCGCGCCAGATCGCGCGACATCTTCATACCGACCATCATGAGTTGATCGTCAAGCCGGATGCGGTCGCGGCGCTGCCCAAGATTGTCGAGCACTGCGGCGAGCCGCTCGCCGACAATTCCACCATTCCGACTTACTTTGTATCAAAACTGGCGCGCGACCAGGTTACCGTGGCGCTCACCGGCGACGGCGGCGACGAGGTCTTCGGCGGTTACAAGCGTTTCTATCAGATGAGCCTGATTGACCGCGTGGAGGCGCTGCGCCTGCTGCCGCTGTGGCGCGCGGCGCGCCGGCTGACCGTGGGCCTGGAGAATCTGGTCAAGCCCGAGAAGCGCCACCGCCGCTTCCCGGTCAACAAGCTCGACGAGGCGCTCGGCATGGAGCCGCTGGCGCGCTACAAGCATCTGATCGCCTTCTTCACCGACGCCGCGAAGAGCGCGCTGTATACGCCGGCGTTCGCGCGCGCGGCCGGCGCCTCGGGGACGGACGAATACCTGGCGCATCATTTCGGCGCCACCCGGGGGGCGGACGCGGTCAACCGCTATCTGCTACTCGACATGACCACCTACCTGCCGGAGGACATCCTGTTCAAGGTGGATATCTGCAGCATGCTGAACTCGCTCGAGTGCCGCTCGCCATTTTTGGATCATCGGTTGATCGAGTTTGTCGCGTCCCTGCCGGGAGGCTACAAGGTCAAGTTCCCGAAGCGCCACAAGCACCTGTTAAAGGAGGCGTTCAAGGACTGGCTGCCGCCGGGCTTCATGCGCCGCGGCAAGAAGGGCTTCTCCTCGCCCATGTCCGATTGGCTGCGCGGCGATCTCAAGTCCCTGATGCAGGAGCGGCTGCTGGCGGAAAAACGGCTCGCGCCGTGGATTCAGCAGGAGCGCATCGAAACCTACGTGAGCGAGCACCTGTCCGGGCGCAGGTCGCACAGCGAGCGGCTGTGGCTGCTGCTGGTGCTGGCGGAGTGGGTAAGCCTGTTCCGGGTCCCGTTGTGATCCGAATATGAAAATCGGCGTGATCACTGGAAACATCTGGGGCTCGGTGAACGTGGAGCTGGTCGAGGCCCTGGCCCGGATGGGGCACGAGGTCGC
>MFSY01000027.1:11076-12654 GCA_001785175.1 Candidatus Muproteobacteria bacterium RIFCSPHIGHO2_01_FULL_65_16
GCGGTCCTGGCGTGGGATGCGCGCGCGCCAAGCGCGACGACATTTTTGCGCTTGCGGGAGAACGGCGTGGACTATGACGTGATCCACGACCGGCGGCGCAGCCCCTGGGTCTGGTTTTTCGACAAGATCACCCAGAAATCATTGCGCACGCGGCGCTTCGCGACCGAGCTGCTGGCGGCATGAAAATTCTCTACTTGCACCCGCGCTCCTGGACCGGCGAGTACGTGATCCTCCAGGCGCTGCGCGATCTCGGGCACGAGGTGTGCGTGCTCGAGGAGCGGCGCGACCTCGAGCGGCCGCGCGCGCGGACCGCGGACTACCAGGAGCCGGGAGACGGCATCGGAACCTTGTGGTACAACCCGCGGCGGGGGTGGGAGAAACTACTCACGCTGCCGTTCGACCGCTTCTTCAAGCGCGCCTTCGACGGGCGCAACCTCGCGCACCGCATGTGGGTGATCCGCCGCGTCGTGAATCTTTTTCGGCCCGACGTGGTGGTGTGCTCCGACGGTTTCTCCTACGCCATTCCGGCGATGTTCCTGAAGCGCCTGGGCCTTCTCAAGGAACGGTTGATAGTTAGTTACATCGGCGGCGACATACTCGATTGCCCGCAGGCGGATATCGGCAAGCGTCGCACCATTCTGACCGACTGGCTCATCCGCCGCTCGCTCAAGGGCGCGGATGTGTTGCGGCCGGTGTCGCCGCTGCTGAAGCGGCGGCTGCGCGCCGACGGCGCGGAAGAGGCGCGTATCTCCGTCTGCCCGAGCCATCTCGTGGCCGCGCGCGCGTCATTGCAGCAGGTCTACGACCGGCGGGCGCACGTGCGCGCGGCCATACGCAGCCGCTATGGCATGCCGCCGGATGCGCAGGTCATCGCGACGCTCAGCAGCAACCACAAGGGCAAGGGGCTGCAGGTGCTGGCCGCGGCCTGGCCGGAAATCAGACGCAGGCTGCCGTCCTGTCGCTGGTTGTTATGCGGCCCGCGCAGCCCGTGGGTGGATGAGGCCGTTCTGCCCCTGTTGGGGACCGCCGCCACCGACGGAAGCGTGCGCCTGACCGGGCCGCTGTCCGGGCTCGAGGTCTTCGAGCACCTGGCCGCGGCCGACGCGCACGTCAATCCGAGCCTGTGCGAGGGGCTTAATATGGTGACGGTCGAGGCCGCGGCGGTCGGGGTGCCGACGATCACGAGCGATGGCGCCGGCGTCGCCGACTGGGTCGGCCGCTATGACGCCGGTCGCGTGGTGCCGGTTTCGGACGCACCGGCACTGGCCGCAGCCGTTGTGGATTTTTTTCAGGCGCCGGGTCGGGTAACATCGCTCCCCGATCGTTGCCGCGCCATGGCCGAAGAGTTTTATCCCGAGCGGATCGCCGCCACGCTGGTCGCCCTGTTCCGGGGCGATACCGGCCCGGCGCCGGCTTCCGTGTAACTTGGAGAAATATGGCTCCGTTGAATTCCAAGTGGGTAATGCCGGCAGTGCGTATGAGATGGGAAGTTTAGGGTCCCCGTATGGCGCGCCCGCGCACCGCAAGGTTCCGGGCGAGCGCCCCGAAGGGGGCGCGGACAGGATGTCCGCGCCTGAT
>MFSY01000028.1:0-1547 GCA_001785175.1 Candidatus Muproteobacteria bacterium RIFCSPHIGHO2_01_FULL_65_16
CGCGCGACCGGTCGGAACAGGAAGTGGCGGGCTACAGGGACGTGCTCGCCGCCATCCACGTCAACCACGCGCGCATGCGTCTTTCCGCAAACCTCATCTTGGACTGGCACCGGACGCTGTACCGCTATACCAAGGAGCGCGGCGGCAAATGGAAGGCGAAGGACAACGCGATTCTGGAGGTGCAGCCCGACGGTCGGCAGGTGGTGCGCTTCAAGCCGGTTACGGCCCTGGCGACTCCGAAGTTCATGGAGCGCAACGTCAAGCTGTTTAACGAGGCGATGGCCGAGCAGAAAACCGATCCGCTCCTGCTGATCGCAACGTTCGTTTTCGACTTCGAGTGCATTCACCCGTTCACGGACGGCAACGGTCGCATCGGCCGGCTATTAACCCTGTTGCTTTTGTATCAGGCCGGCTATGAGGTCGGGCGCTATATCAGCCTGGAGCGCATCGTGGAGGACAGCAAGGAGACCTATTACGAAGCGCTGCACAAGAGCTCACAAGGCTGGCACGAAGGGCGCCATGATCTGCGCCCCTGGTGGAACTATATCCTCGGCATGCTCACGGCGGCGTACAAGGAATTCGAGGGACGAGTGGGCAGCATCACGTCCGCGCGCGGGGCGAAGCGCGAGATGGTTCAGAACGCGATCCGGCGCCTGCCGGACCGCTTCCGGATCGGCGACCTCCAGCGCTCCTGCCCCGGTGTGAGTTACCCGACCCTGAAGCGGGCGCTTTCGGATTTGAAGCGCCAGCGGAAAATCCGCTGTCTCGGAAAAGGCCGCGACGCCGAGTGGGAGCGGATGGGATCATGAAACCATTAAAGGGGTCACAAGCATATTATTTGATACCATTAACTGGACTCGGGATGCGGTGGTTTGACCGGCCGAAGAAGGCCAAAAAATAGCAAGGGGCATAAATTTCGTGGCACAAAGGAAACAGGAATCCGGAAAACCAAAGCAGACGGACACCGGCCTGCCTGTGCGTGACCGCACGCAGACAGGCGCCAACCTAGGCTTTGAGGCCAAGCTCTGGGCCGCTGCCGATGCGCTGCGCAACAACATGGACGCGGCGGAGTACAAGCACGTCGTCCTGGGGCTGATCTTTCTCAAGTACATCTCCGACGCCGCGGGACCGAGAGTGAAGAGGAATAAATTATGTTTAATCCAAAGCCACAATACGAGGTAGTTCAAGACTCGCTTCCAATTCGTGATTTTCACGATTACTGGGAGGAGTTCGTCGTCCGCCCACCATATCAACGAAAAAGCGTCTGGTCCAAAAAGAAAAAGCAAGCCCTGCTGGACAGCCTTTTCCGGCGCTACTACGTCCCGCGCATCGTCATTCGGGAAGTCCGACGCGACGCGACTCGAACGGCCCGTGAAGTCATTGACGGACAGCAACGCATCACCACGGCTAAAGAATTTCTCGCTGACGAGGTCGAGCTGCCGAAAAGTTTGGCCGACATCGACCCTGCATTGCCGGGCGCATTGTATTCAACATTGCCTCCGGAACTGCGACGGTTTGTGGATCGCGAACTCAAATACAACGCGGAC
>MFSY01000028.1:1557-18520 GCA_001785175.1 Candidatus Muproteobacteria bacterium RIFCSPHIGHO2_01_FULL_65_16
AGGGCGAGACGCTGACTTATATGGAAATCGCCCATTCCCGGCTGGCGAGTCTCACCCGTAACTTCGTTGAGAAATACGCGGACGACATCACCTTTGACTTCGCGAAATACGAGCCGATCGATTCGAACCCGAACAAACACGTGTTTTTCAGCGTAATCGATCGCAGCAACGACCGGATGCAGCACTTGGCGCTCTTGACGCGATTCCTGATCTTCGAGGAGAAGGATGGACCTGCGGAAATTCAGAATGCCGACGTGATGGAATATATCGACAACCATCAGGTTGACGATGGCATCGGAAACTATAGCTTCGAGCAGACCCAGGCCGCCAAAGACACACTTCGCGGCATGCGCGCCTTTTATGAGGTGTTCAAAGACGACCCGATGCTCTTGGGTGGCAATGGTGGAATGAAGGAACTGCGCACAGAGTATTTCATCATCTCCCTTTACCTGCTCTTGCGTCACCTGTTGAAATTCTACGTTTGGGACAAGGGCGAGCGGGAGTTGTTCCGACAGTTCACCCTCGACTTTTACGAGCGCTGGAATGCCAGCAAGAACGACGATGCCGACATCCAATTGTTTTCCAACAAGCGACAGCAGAGCGGGGCAGAAATCGAGGCGCGCCATCAAATCATCCGCCAAGTCTTCTTCGATTACGCCAAGAACCACGCTCACGTCTTGACTACCAAGGACACCCGTCGGGCTTTCAGCGAAGGCGAACGCATCGCCATCTACCGGAAGGAAAATGGCCACTGCTCAAAATGCGTGGCTGAAGGCAAACCCGACAAGGAGTGCATTGTTCCGTGGGCAGAATATGACGCCGACCACGTCATTCCCCATTCGATAGGCGGTCAGACCATCATCACCAATGCGCAACTTCTCTGCCGTTATCACAACCAGCAAAAGGGCGCGAACGTGTGAACATTGCTATCCTCGGCTGGGGTTCGTTGATATGGGACAAGCGCGACCTGCCCATCGTCGGCGATTGGCAGGCAGGTGGCCCGGTTCTCCCCATCGAGTTTTCCCGTGTTTCGGGCGATGGTCGGCTGACTCTCGTGATTGATGAGCAAAACGGCGCTGACGTAACAACCCGTTACGCCCGCAGCGAGCGCGTCAACCTAAGCGAGGCCGTCGCCAGCTTGCAGAAACGGGAGAACAACCCGCCCAAGGAGCGGATTGGGTTCGTGAACTTGGTCAGCAATACTGAGTGAGGCTGGCCGCGGCAGCATCACCCCACCGCGTGTGACCGCATAAAGGCGTGGGCGCAAGCACAAAACTGGGAGGCGGTTGTTTGGACCGCATTGATTTCCAATTTTTCCGAGAAGTGTGGAGAGCCATATTCTGCGGAAGCCGCCATCCGATATTTCAACGGCTTGACCGGAGAAATGAAAGCTCGTGCCGTGGAGTACATCCAAAATGCCCCACAAGAAGTTGATACCCACTTCCGCCGGCTCGTTCTCGCCGCCACGAATCCCGAATGAGCCCAGTTCACAAACAGTCGCCTGCTGCAATAGTCGATCTCTTGAACGGAGCCTATCCGGCGTGTTTGCGGGAACGGTTGGGCGACGCTGACCGAAGACGAACTCGCCTTCTACGATGCGCTGGAAGTCAACGACAGCGCCGTCAAGGTGCTCGGCGAACCGACGCTGGTGCACATCGCCCGCGAGCTGGTGGAGACCGTGAAGAAGAACGTCACCATCGACTGGACCGTCCGCGCCCAACTGCGCGTCATCGTGAAACGCATTCTCCGCAAATACGGATACCCACCCGACAAACAAGAAAAGGCAACCCAGACGGTGCTGGAGCAGGCGGCGCTGCTGTCGCAGGAGTGGGCGGTGGCGTGAGTCATAATGTCTTACGCGTTGGGTGATTACACGTCTTGGCAACCGGGCACAAAGCGCTACACTCATAGCATGAAGTTTTCAGTATATCGTTTTAACCCCGAAACCGATGCCAAGCCGCGGATGCAGGGGTATGAATTGCCAGACGACTGCGGCGCGGTGATGCTGCTCGATGCGCTGCTGCTGCTGAAGCAGCAGGACGACAGTCTTTCGTTCCGCCGCTCCTGCCGCGAGGGGGTGTGTGGGTCGGATGCGATGAACATCAACGGGCGCAACGGGCTGGCGTGCATCATGCCGCTGCGCGAACTGAAGCAGCCGATCGCGATCCGGCCGCTACCGGGGCTGCCCGTGGTCCGCGACCTCATCGTGGACTTGACCCAGTTCTTCGACCAGTACCGCGCGGTCAAACCCTGGCTCATCAACCACGACCCGGAGCCGGAGATCGAGCGGCTGCAAGCGCCGCCGGACCGCGACAGGCTCGACGGGCTGTATGAATGCATCCTGTGCGCCTGCTGCACCACGGCCTGCCCGTCGTTCTGGTGGAACCCGGAGCGGTTCCTGGGACCGGCGGCGCTGCTCCAGGCGTGGCGTTTCCTCGCGGACTCCCGCGACCAGGCCGAGGCCGAGCGCCTGGACAGCCTGGAGGATCCCTACAAGCTCTACCGCTGCCACAGCATCATGAACTGCACCGAGGTTTGCCCCAAGGGACTCAACCCCACCCGTGCCATCGGGCTCATCAAGCAGATGCTTGCCAAGCGAGTGCTCTGATGGACGAAACACCGCCACCATCGCCCCTCTCCCTCCGGGAGATGGCAAAGGGTGAGGGAAGTCGGCCCTCATCCCCATCCCTTCTCCCGCAAGGGGAGAAGGGGGCGAGCCGATGCGCGCGGTGCGCGCCTTCTTTCACTTTGGGAGCGGGGGAGTTGGATGAGCGCCACTTCAATCGGCTGCGCTGGCGCTGCCGTCGCGGACTTCTGGAGTTGGACCTGACCCTTCAATCCTTTCTGGACCGCCAGTTCGCGCAGTTGACGCCACCGGAGCAATGGGCCTTCGAGATCTTGCTGGAGGCGCCGGATAACACGCTGCTTGCGTATCTGCACGGGATGGAGCAGCCGCAAGAAACGGAGTTAAGGCAAATTGTCGCAAAGATTCGACAATAATCTGATTTTAAACATAAAAGTTTCCAGAATCCTCATCGCCGTGCTGGCCGTGGCGCATCTCGGCGGGATGGTGCTGGTGGGGATCGTGCCGCTCGCCTGGGGCATGCGCGCGACCCTGTGGGCCATGCTCGGGCTGAGCCTCTATCGCTCGGTGCGCCGGCACGGGCTGCGGCGCGGACCGGGCGCGATCCGGGAGTTCGAGCTCGATCCGGACGGGATCTGTTCCGTGCGCCTGGCCGGATCGGAGGCCTGGCGCGAATGCCGCTGCACCGGTGTTTTTATCCATCCCCGGTGCGTGCTGGCGACGGCGGCGCTCGCGGACCGGCGCTGGCCGCTGGCGCTGGTTATCGTCGCCGACGCGGTCGAGGCCGATTTCTTCAGGCGCTTGCGCGCGCGCCTGCGACAACCGGCCGCGGCGGCGTGAGCACCGTGTCGCGCTGGGCGAGCTGCGGGTAGGGGTTGGGATAGTCGCGCATGTAGTGCAGCCCGCGCGACTCCTTGCGCTCCAGGGCCGAGCGGATGATGAGCTCGGCCACCAGCACCAGGTTGCGCAGCTCCACGAGGTCGTTGGTGATCTTGAAGTTCCGGTAGTACTCGCGGATCTCCTCCTTGAGCAGCTCCACGCGGTGCTGGGCGCGCTGCAGGCGCTTCGTCGTGCGCACGATGCCGACATAGTCCCACATGAAGCGGCGCAGCTCGTCCCAGTTGTGCGACACCACCACGGCCTCGTCCGCGTCCGTCACCCGGCTCTCGTCCCACGGCGGCAGATCCGCGGTCGGCGGCGCGGCCTGCGGCAGGAGCGCGCCGATGTCGGCGGCCGCCGCCTGGGCGAAGACCAGGCACTCGAGCAGCGAGTTGCTGGCGAGCCGGTTCGCCCCGTGCAGCCCGGTGCAGGCGCACTCGCCGACGGCGTAGAGGCCGGCGAGGTCGGTGCGCCCCGCGAGATCGGTCATGACGCCGCCGCAGGTGTAGTGCGCGGCCGGCACCACCGGGATCGGCGCGCGGGTGATGTCGTAGCCGAACTCGAGGCAGCGCGCGTAGATCGTCGGAAAGCGCGTGCGGATGAATTCCGCCGGCTTGTGGCTGATGTCGAGATGAACGCAGTCGAGGCCGCGG
The DNA here is from genome assembly GCA_001785175.1 of Candidatus Muproteobacteria bacterium RIFCSPHIGHO2_01_FULL_65_16. Lineage (GTDB taxonomy): Bacteria > Pseudomonadota > Gammaproteobacteria > Acidiferrobacterales > Sulfurifustaceae > MFSY01. The sequence goes on from MFSY01000028.1 coordinate 5,674, forward strand.
CGCTTCATCTCGTAGTCAATGGCGCGCGCCACGATGTCGCGCGGCGCGAGCTCGGCGCGCGCGTCGTGCGCGTGCATGAACGGCTCGCCGTTCGGCAACAGCAGCCTTCCGCCCTCGCCGCGCACGGCCTCGGTGATGAGAAACGACTTGGCGCGCGGATGGTACAGGCAGGTCGGATGGAACTGGACGAACTCCATGTTGGCCACGCGGCAGCCGGCGCGCCAGGCCATGGCGACGCCGTCGCCGGTGGAGGTGTCGGGATTGCTGGTGTAGAGATACACCTTCGACGCCCCACCGGTGGCGAGGACGACAAAGCGCGCGTCGAAGGTCGTGACCCGCCCGGCGGCCTTGTCCAGGGCGTAGACGCCGAGCACGCGGTTCTCCCCGCGCCGCCCGAGCTTGCGGCTGGTGATCAGGTCAATGGCGATGTGGTGCTCGTGGAGGCGGATGTTCGGATGCGCGCGGACCCGGGCCTCGAGGGTGGTCTCGAGCGCCCGGCCGGTGGCGTCGGCGGCGTGGATGACGCGCCGGTGGCTGTGGCCGCCCTCGCGCGTGAGGTGATAGTCGTCGGCGCCGTTGTCCCGCGGCTCGCGGGTGAACGGCACGCCTAGGTCAATGAGCCAGCGGATCGCCTCCGGCCCGCGCCGGACCACGTACTCCACCGTTTCCCGACGGCACAGGCCGGCGCCGGCGCTGATGGTGTCCTCGATGTGGGCCTCGAGCGAGTCCTCGGCGTTGAGTACCGCGGCCACGCCGCCCTGGGCGTAGAGGCTGGAGCCCTCGGTCAGCGCCGCCTTGGCGAGGATCGTGACGCGGGCGTCGGCGGCGAGGCGCAGGGCGAGACTCAGGCCGGCGGCGCCGCCGCCGACGATCAGGACGTCCGAGGAATCGTGGTTGGCCATGGGATGTTGCCGCGCCGGTTAAGCGGAGAGGCGATTTTGCGTTATCCTAGCACACGTGCCGCTTATCCGATTTGATCGCGCCCTCGTGGCCAGACCGTCTTCCGGCGACCACCCGCGGCGCGCCCCCGCTCGTGCGCGCCCCGGCGAACCGAACTTTATCGGGTTGCCGGTGTCTTTTAATTGGGTCGTAAGCTCCACCCGGCCGGCCGGAGAGGGATGGTCCCGATGACCGAACGGGGCGTGGACCAGAAGCTCGTGCAGCGGGTGCAACGGGGCGACAAGGCCGCCTTCGATCTCCTGGTCAGGAAATACCAGCACAAGGTCGCCAAGCTGGTTTCGCGCTATGTGCGCGACCGGGGCGAGGTCGAGGATGTCACCCAGGAGGCGCTCATCAAGGCCTACCGCGCCATCGGCGGGTTCCGCGGCGACAGCGCGTTCTATACTTGGCTCTACCGGATCGCGGTGAACACGGCGAAGAACTACCTGGAGTCCAGCGGCCGCCGCCCGCCCAGCTCGGACGTCGAGGTCGAGGGGGCGGAACAGGCTGAGGGCGGGGAGGGCCTGCGCGAGCAGGCCACGCCGGAGCACCGCCTGCTCGCGGACGAGATCGCCGCCGTGATCCGCCGCGCGATCGAGCGACTGCCGGAGGACCTGCGCACGGCGATCACCCTGCGCGAGATCGAGGGTATGAGTTACGAGGAGATCGCCCAGGCCATGGACTGCCCCATCGGCACGGTGCGCTCGCGCATCTTCCGCGCGCGCGAGGCGATAGACGTGGATCTGAAACCGCTGTTGGAGCGATGACGACAACGCTGACTACCTGCACTGCGAGGGCGCGATGAAAGAGAAACTGTCGGCATTCATGGACAACGAGCTGGGCGAACTCGAGGAGCGGCGCGTGCTCGCGGAGCTCGCCACCGACGCCGAGCTGCGCGTCACCTGGGAGCGTTATCACCTCGTGCGCGCCGTGATCCGCGAGGAGGGCGTGGCGCCCGTGCCGGGCCTGTCCGAGCGCGTCGCGCGCCAACTGCCGGACGCCGCGCCCGCCGCGGCGGGCGCGCGCGTCCCGCGGCCGCTGCTGCGGGCCGCCGCCGGCCTCGCCCTCGCCGCCGCGGTGGCGGCCGTCGCCATATTCGGCTTGCAGGTCCTGCGCCAGCCGGGCCAGCCGGCGCAGCTGGCGGCCGGCAAGACGCCGCGGGCCGAGACCGCCCGCTGGAACACGGACCGGCCGGAGCACGAGACCACCCTCAACGCCTACCTCGTCGAGCACAACGAATTTGCGCCCACCGGCATGGGCGGGATGACGCCCTATGCCCGGGTGGTCGGATATGACAGGGAAAAATGAACATTAGGACCGGCGTCGGCGCTGCGTTGCCGCTGGTCGGCGCGTTACTGGCCGCGCCCGCGGTCGCGGGCGACAGCGCGCACGACTGGCTGGTGAAGATGGATCAGGCGGGCCGGCGGCTCAACTACGAGGGGGCCTTCGTTTATCAGCACGGCGATCGGCTCGAGGCTATGCGCATCGTGCACAAGGTGGCGAACGGGTCGGTAAGGGAGCGCCTGGTGGCGCTCAACGGCGCGGCGCGCGAGATCATCCGCACCGAGCGCGAGGTGCTGTGCTATCTGCCGGATGAAAATTCGGTGGTGGTGGAGCATCGCAAGGCCGACAGCCTGGGTTTTCCCGCCATCCGGCCCGAGCGACTGCCGGAGCTGGAAAAGTACTATCAGATGCGCCTGGGCAAGACCGGCCGCGTCGCCGGCCGCCCGGCGCAGGTGGTGATCATCCTGGCGCGCGACGGCTATCGCTATGGCTACCGGCTGTGGGCCGACCAGGAAACCGGCCTGCCGCTCAAGGCCGACCTGCTGGCGGACGATGAGAAAACCATCGAGCAGTTCATGTTCGCGCACATAAATATCGGCGTCGCCATCCCGGCCTCCGCCCTCGCGCCTTCCACCCCCGGCAAGGGCCTGACCTGGCACCGCGAGCGCGCGGTCGAGGATTCCGCCGCGGCGACCCAGCCGGAAAGATGGCAGGCCGGCCGCCTGCCGGAGGGTTTCCGGCTGTCCAAGCGCCTGGTCCGCAAGGTGCCGGCGCTGAACAAGGTGGTGGAACACCTGGTCTACTCCGACGGCCTGGCGACGGTGTCCGTCTTCATCGAGAAACCGGAGCCGGGCGCGCGCCCGGAGATGCTGGGCCCGAGCCGCATGGGCGCGGTGCACGCCTTCGGCGCGCGCGTGGACGATCACCACGTGACGGCGGTGGGAGAGGTGCCGGCGGCCACCGTCGCCTTGATCGGCGGCTCGATGGCGCCGCTGGAGTAGCGCGTGCCGGCCCCGGTCTTTCCCGCATCTCTCCGCATCGCCTGCGGGCTGCTGGCCGGCCTCGGCCTGCTCGGCCAGGTCGCGGTCGCGGCGCCCCCGGCCGCGCGCGAGCTGCCGGATTTCTCCCGGCTCGTGTCCCGGCACGGCGCGACGGTGGTGAACATCAGCACCGCGCAGCGCGTCAAGCGCGCGCCGTTAGTGCCCGCCCCGGGGGACCAGGGAGACAAGGAAGACACGGAGGACTACGGCGAGCTCCTGCGCCGCTACTTCGGCGAGGGCGCGCCGGAATTTCTGGACGAGACCTCGCTCGGCTCCGGCTTTTTCATCTCCTCCGACGGCTACATCCTCACCTGCGCCCACGTGGTCGAGCACGCGAGCGAGATCATCGTGCGCCTCATTGACCGGCGCGAGTTCAACGCGCGCCTGATCGGCCTCGACCGGCGCAGCGACGTCGCGCTGCTCAAGATCGAGGCCAGCGCGCTGCCCAAGGCGGCGATCGGCGACCCCGCGCGCCTCGCCGTGGGCGAGTGGGTGCTGGCGATCGGCTCGCCGTTCGGGTTCGATTCATCCGCCACCTCCGGCATCGTCTCGGCCAAGGGGCGGAGCCTGCCGAACGAGAACTACATCTCCTTCATCCAGACCGACGTCGCGATCAATCCCGGGAACTCCGGCGGACCGCTGTTCAACCTCAGGGGCGAGGTGGTCGGCGTCAATTCGCAGATCTACAGCCGCACCGGCGGCTTCATGGGCGTGTCGTTCGCGATCCCGATCAACACCGCGATGCAGATCGTCGAGCAGCTCAAGGGCGGCGGGCGCGTGCGCCGCGGCTGGCTCGGCGTGAGCCTGCAAGAGGTCTCGCGCGACATGGCCGCCGCCTACGGCATGAACTCGCCGCGCGGCGCGCTCATCGCCGACATCCTGCCCGGCGGGCCGGCGTCCAAGTCGGAGCTGCGGAGCGGGGACATCGTGCTCGAGTACGAGGGCCGGCCGATCGGCCTCTCCTCCGATCTGCCGCCGCTCGTGGGGCTTTCGGCGCCGGGCAGCCGCGCCCGGCTCGCGCTCTTCCGGCGCGACCAGGGGATGGTGACGGCCCAGGTTGTGGTCGGCGAGCTCAAGGAGGAGGGCGGCGCCAAGCCGGCGGCGCAGCCGGCGCGGCGCGAGGGCGGTCAGCTCGGCCTGGCGGTGAGCGATCTCACGGCGCAGCAGCGCAAGCGCGAAGACCTGGATCACGGCGTGAGCGTGGATGGCGTGGACGACGGGCCGGCGCGGGACGCCGGGCTCAGGTCGGGCGACCTCATCCTCGAGGTGGACGGCAAACGGGTCAACAGCGCCGAGGGCTTCAACCGCGTCATCGCCCACGCCCCCAAGGGGCGGCCGGTGGTGCTGCGGGTGCGGCGCGCCGCCGCCGCCATCTACCTGGCGCTGCGCGTGGAGGGCTGACGCGCCGCTGTTCCGGCCGCGCCCGAAATGGGTTATGCTACGCGCCACACACTGATGTCCAGGCCGGCAATATTCGATCCAAGGCGCCCCGGGCGCCTTTTTTCATGCCGGACGCAGGGTAAGAGGCAAACCGCACAACGCGGCACATGAACGGCTGGAACCAGGAACAGATCAGGAATTTTTCCATCATCGCGCACATCGATCATGGCAAATCCACGCTTGCCGATCGCTTCATCCAGCTTTGCGGGGCGCTCGAGGCGCGCGAGATGCAGGAGCAGGTGCTCGACTCGATGGATCTCGAGCGCGAGCGCGGCATCACGATCAAGGCCCAGAGCGTGGCGCTCGCCTACAAGGCGCGCGACGGCCGGACCTACCGCCTCAACATGATTGACACCCCGGGCCACGTGGACTTCTCGTACGAGGTGTCGCGCTCGCTCACCGCCTGCGAAGGCGCGCTGCTCGTGGTGGACGCCTCGCAGGGGGTGCAGGCCCAGACCGTGGCCAACTGCTACACCGCCGCCGAGCTCGACCTCGCGATCCTGCCGGTGCTGAACAAGATTGACCTGCCCGCGGCCGACCCCGCGCGCGTCGCGGCCGAGATCGAGGACATCATCGGCATTGACGCGCACGACGCGATCCGCGCCAGCGCCAAGACCGGGGCCGGCGTGCCCGAGATCCTCGAGGCCATCATCCGCCAGATCCCGCGGCCCACGGGCGATCCCGAGGCGCCGCTCACGGCGCTCATCATAGATTCCTGGTTCGACAACTACCTCGGCACCGTCTCGCTCGTGCGCGTGATGGACGGCCGCCTCCGGCCCAAGGACAAGATCCGGCTCATGGCCACGGGCTACGATTACCTGGTCGAGCAGATCGGCGTGTTCACACCCAAGAAACGCCCGGTGGAGGAGCTGGCCGCGGGCGAGGTGGGCTATGTCATCGCCGGCATCAAGGATGTGCGCAGCGCCCGCGTGGGCGACACCATCACGCACACGCACCGGCCGGCGGCCGCGCCGCTGCCGGGCTTCAAGGAGATCAAGCCGCGCGTGTTCGCCGGGCTCTACCCGGTGGACGCCCAGGACTACGACACCTTCCGCGACGCCCTCGGCAAGCTGCAACTCAACGACGCCTCGCTGCGCTACGAGCCGGAGACCTCGCAGGCCCTGGGCTTCGGCTTCCGCTGCGGCTTCCTCGGCATGCTGCACATGGACATCATCCAGGAGCGGCTCGAACGCGAGTACGGGTTGAATCTGATCACGACCGCGCCCACGGTCGTCTACGAGGTGTTGACGGCGAAGAACGAGGTGCTGCTGGTGGAGAACCCGGCGAAGATGCCGGACCCGTCGGCCACCGCCGAGATCCGCGAGCCGGTCATCCGCGCCACCATCCTGGTGCCGCAGGAGTTCGTCGGCGGCGTCATCGGCCTGTGCGTCGAGAAGCGCGGCGTCCAGAAGGACATGCACTACCACGGCCGGCAGGCGATGCTGATCTACGAATTGCCGCTCAACGAGGTGGTGCTCGATTTCTTCGACCGGCTCAAGTCGGTCTCGCGCGGCTACGCCTCGCTCGATTACGAATTCGTCGAATTCCGCCCGTCGGACGTGGTCAAGCTTGACGTGCTGATCAACGGCGATAAAGTGGACGCGCTTTCCGCCATCGTGCACCGCGAGCAGAGCCTGTATCGGGGGCGGGAGCTGGTCAAGAAACTGCGCGAGCTCATCCCGCGGCAGATGTTCGACGTCGCGATCCAGGCCGCGATCGGCTCGAAGATCATCGCGCGCGAGACGGTGAAGGCGCTGCGCAAGAACGTCATCGCCAAGTGCTACGGCGGCGACGTGTCGCGCAAGCGCAAGCTGCTGGATCGGCAAAAAGAGGGCAAGAAACGCATGAAACAGCTCGGTTCCGTGGAGATCCCGCAGGAGGCGTTCCTCGCGGTGCTGCGGGTGGACGGGAAATAGCCCGTGGACTTCTCGCTCATCCTGTTCGTCATCCTCTGCGTCACCGGCCTGATCTGGGGCCTGGACCGGTGGCTGCTGGCGCCGGCGCACGCGCGCAAGGCGGGCGCGCACACGGCGCGCAAGGAGCCGGTCTACGTCGAATACGCGCGCGCCTTTTTTCCGGTGATCCTGATCGTCTTTCTGCTGCGCTCGTTCGTGGCCGAGCCGTTCCGCATCCCCTCGGGCTCGATGTTGCCGAGCCTGTTCATCGGCGACTTCATCCTCGTGAACAAATTCGCCTACGGCGTGCGGCTGCCGATAGTGAACGTGAAGGCCCTGGATACCGGCGCCCCGCGGCGCGGCGACGTCGCCGTGTTCCGTTTCCCCGGCGATCCGTCGGTCAACTACATCAAGCGCGTCATCGGCCTCCCCGGCGATCATGTTGCATACCGCGGCAAGAAGGTCTATATCAACGGAAAAGTCCTGGAGCAGACGGCGGCCGGGGCCTACTCGCCGCCGCTGCCGAATACGGCGGCGGGCGAGGTGCTGCGCCAGGTGGAGGAGATTGACGGCCTGCGGCACGACATCCTGACCACGGATCGCGCGGACTACAGTCCGAGCGAGTTCGTCGTGCCGGCCGGCCAGTTTTTCGTCATGGGCGACAACCGCGACCACAGCAACGACAGCCGCTACTGGGGTTATGTGCCGGACGAGAACCTGGTCGGGCGGGCGTTCCTGATCTGGTTCAGCTGCGACATGACCGACCCCACGCCCCTGATCTGCGGCCGGGTGCTGTGGGATCGCATCGGCAACACCATCCGCTGAGAGTTAAGGAGGACGGGAAAATGAACTTGAAATCGCGCCAACAGGGCATGACGATGTGGAGCCTGGCGTTCGTGCTCGGCGTCATCGCGTTTGTGATCCTTCTGATCTTCAAGCTGTTGCCGCCCTACGTGGAGGACATGAAGGTGCGGGCCGCGCTCGACGGTATCGCGCGCCAGGACAACGCGGGCGCGATGACCCGCGCCGAAATCGCCTCGGCGCTCAGCAAGCGGTTCGACATTGACAACGTGGACACCGTGAAACCCGATCAGCACCTGACGGTGGAGAACAAGGGCCGCACCAAGATCATCCGCATCAGTTACGAGACGGTCATACCGATGGTCGCCAACATTTCGTTGCTGCTCGAATTCAATCACCAAAAAGAGGTCAATACGGTTGAATAAGGGGCACAGCGAGCTTTGCCGCCGGTTGCGCCATGAGTTCAAAGATCCCGCCCTGCTCGAACGCGCCCTGACCCATCGCAGCAAGGGCGGCAACAACTACGAACGGCTGGAGTTTCTCGGCGACAGCGTCCTCAATCTCACCGTCTCCGCCGAGCTGTACGACCGTTATCCCGATCTCTCCGAAGGCGAGCTGACGCGCCTGCGCGCCTACCTGGTGCGGAAGGAGACCCTGGCCGGGCTCGCGCGCGAGCTGGAGCTGGGAGATCACCTGGCGCTCGGCGGCGGCGAACTCAAAAGCGGGGGCCAGGAGCGGGACTCGATCCTGGCCGATGCGCTGGAGGCGTTGTTCGGCGCCGTTTTCAAGGACGGCGGCCTGCCCCAGGCCGCCGCGGTCATACTGAATTTGTATCACAAGCTGCTTGCCGGCCTCGATCCCAATGTCATCCCCAAGGATCCAAAAACCGAGCTCCAAGAATATCTTCAAAAACAATCGCTTCCGACGCCAATCTATAATGTACTTGAAGTTACCGGCGAGCCCCACACCCAGAATTTCGTAATTGAATGCCGGGTTTCCGGGCTGGATACGCCGGTGCGGGGTGAAGGCGGCACGCGTCGTAATGCCGAGCAGCAGGCTGCCGCCAAGGCGCTGGCGCTGCTGTTCAGGCGCTGATGGGAACGGCATTCCGCAGCGGCCTGGTGACGTTCATCGGCCGGCCGAACGTGGGCAAATCCAGCTTGCTGAACCGCCTCGTGGGCAGCAAGATCAGCATCACGTCATCCAAGCCCCAGACCACGCGCTTCCGCATCCTGGGCATCGCCACCGGCGCGCAGACGCAGGCGGTGTACGTGGACACGCCCGGTCTGCATCCGCGCGGCAAGACCGCCATGAGCCGTTACATGAATCGCGTCGCCCGTGACAGCCTGGAAGGCGTGGACTGCGTTGTCCTCGTCATCACCGCCGACGGCTGGCGCGAAGAGGACGACCACCCGCTCGCCCTGGCGCGCGCGCTGCGCTGCCCGGTGATTCTCGCGCTCAACAAGATAGACCGGCTGAAGGATCGCCGCGCGCTGCTGCCCCTGATCGGGCAATCCGCCGCGAAGCTGGCGTTCAGCGATATTGTTCCGGTGTCCGCCAAAAACGGCGAGAATATGGAAGCCCTGGAGAGCGCCATTCACAAGCACCTGCCCGAACAGCCGCCGCTCTATCCGCCGGGGCAGCTGACGGATCGCAGCGAGCGGTTTCTGGCGGCGGAATTCATCCGCGAGCAGGTGTTTCGCATATCGGGACAGGAGGTGCCATACGCCGCGGCCGTGGAGGTCGAGCGGTTTCAGCGCGTGAAAGGCATGCTGCATATCAGCGCGGTGATCTGGGTGGAGAAAGAAGGGCAGAAGGCGATCCTGATCGGCAAGGGCGGCGAACGCATGAAAAAAATCGGGCGCGGCGCGCGCCTGGCCATGGAAAGGCTTTTCGGCTCGAAGGTCCGCCTGGATCTGTGGGTCAAGGTGCGGGAGGGCTGGTCGCAGGAGGAGCGCGCGTTGCGCAGCCTGGGTTACAACGATCGGGAATAACCATGCGCGAGCAACAGCAGCCCGCTTTCATCCTGCACCACCGCGGCTACGGCGAGACCAGCCTGCTGCTCGAGGCGTTCACGCCGAACCACGGCCGTCTCGGGCTCATCGCCAAGGGCGCGCGCCGCCAGAACAGCCGGCTGCGCGGCCTGCTCAAGCCGTTCCAGCCGCTGCTGATCGGCTGGAGCGGGAGAGGGGAGCTGGCCGTGTTGACGGGCGCCGAGACCGATGCGGGCGCGCCCGCGCTCGCGGGCGCCGCGCTGTACTGCGGTTTCTACCTGAACGAGCTGCTGCTGCGCCTGCTGCACCGGCACGATCCGCACGAGGCGCTGTTCGCGGCGTACCGGATCGCGCTCGATGCGCTGGGTCGCGGCGGCGCGCACGAGGCGGCCATGCGCGTGTTCGAAACACGCCTGTTGCGCGAGCTGGGTTACGGCCCGGTGCTGGATCACGACATCGCGGACAAGACCCCGATCGTTGGCGCGGCGATCTATGACTACATCCCGGAGCGCGGACCGGTGCGGCTCGATCCCGGGCCGAACGCGCCCGCCCGCGGGATCCGCATCCAGGGCGCGAGCCTGCTGGCCCTGGCGGGCGAGCAACTGGAATCCGCCCAGGCGTTGCGCGAAACCAAGATGTTGATGCGCGCGCTGCTGGCGCGCCAGCTCGGCGACAAGCCGCTGCACAGCCGCCGGCTGTTTCTTCAGGGAACGGCCGCGCCGCGCGCCATGGCCGTGGGCCGGGAGCGGAAGGCATGATCAGGCTCGGCGTGAACATAGACCACGTCGCCACCCTGCGCCAGGCGCGCGGCACGCCCTATCCCGATCCGGTGCAGGCGGCGCACGAGGCGGAGCAGGCCGGCGCCGACGCCGTCACTCTGCACCTGCGCGAGGACCGGCGCCACATCCAGGAGCGCGACGTGGAGATCATCCGGCGCACGGTCCAGACGCGCATGAATCTGGAAATGGCCGTGGCCGACGACATCGTGGCGCTCGCAACGCGCCTGCGACCGCACGACTGCTGCCTGGTGCCGGAGCGGCGCGCGGAGCTGACCACCGAGGGCGGCCTGGACGTGGTCGCCGGCCGCAAGAAGATCGCCGACGCCTGCGCGCGCCTGGCCGACGCCGGCATCCGGGTGTCGCTGTTCGTGGACGCGGAGCCGGCGCAGATCGAGGCCGCGGCCGAGACCGGCGCGCCCGCGATCGAGATCCACACCGGCCATTTCGCCGGGATCGCCGATCCGGCGCTGCGGCGGCGGGAGCTGGCGCGCATCGAACAGGCGGTGCAGCAGGGCCGCGACCTGCGCCTGCAAGTCAACGCCGGCCACGGCCTGAACTACACCAATGTTCAGGAGATCGCCGCCATCCCCGGGATCGCCGAGCTCAACATCGGCCACGCCATCGTCGCGCGCGCGCTGTTCACCGGGTTGCAGGAGGCGGTGCGCGAGATGAAGCGTCTCATGCGCGAGGCCGCCGCGCCGTGATCTTCGGCATCGGCACGGACATCGTGCGCGTGGTGCGCATGCAGCAGGACCTCGACCGCTTCGGCGACAAATTCGCCGCGCGCATCCTGACCGAGGGCGAGTTGAAGGAGTTCCATGCGAGCGCAAACCGCGCCAATTTTCTGGCGCGGCGCTTCGCCGCCAAGGAGGCGGCGGCGAAGGCCATGGGCACGGGCTTCAGCCAGGGCGTGCTGCTCACGAACATCGAGGTCACGCACGACGCCAACGGCAAGCCGCTGCTCGAGTTCCACGGCCAGGCCCTGCGCTATCTGCGCGATCACGGCGTCACCAAGACGCACATCAGCCTGGCGGACGAACAGGATCACGCCGTGGCGTTCGTGACCCTCGAAGCCGGTTAAGCAAATCTGATTTATATGATTATTCGACGCAGAGGCGCAGAGGCGCAGAGAAAAAAATATTCGAATATTTCTCTGCGGTCTCTGCGTTCTCTGCGGTGAAGATTTAATATCTTCAGGAGCCGGCCTCAATCCTCGACGAGCCGCCCCCTGAAGCCCATGACGGCGGCGACGCCGGTGAGCGCCAGCCCGAGCAGGATCAGGATCGGCCCGACGGGGCCGAACCAACTGCCGAGAATGGCGCCGGCCCAGGGCAGTCCGAGCGCGATCGTGAGATACAGCAGCCCGGAATGCAGCAGCGCGCCGGCGATGAAGATCCAGCTGATCGCCTGCTTGAAGGCCGCGGGCACGGCCAGGAACATGAGCACGACGCCGACGACTATGTTCAGCAGCGCCTCGAGGTTGCCGTGGGCGTGCGGCCCGCCCTTGGTGGCGTCAATCGGGGCCTGGGCGTTCAGCCGCGCGGACAGCGCCAGGATCGCGTCGGCGTTGACCTTGTCAATCTCGATCGGCTTCATCGGCTTGAGGTTTACTTCAAACCCGCTCTCCGCCGCGGTCTGCAGCGCGCCCAGTTTTTCCTGCTTGACCGTGTCCGCGGCCTTGCGCGCGTCGAAGTGCTTGGCGATCATCACCGGCCCGAGGGCCGCGGTCAGGACCAGATAGAAGAAACCGAAAACGATGTTTTTCTTGCCGATCATGGGATCTCCTTCGTTCGTTGTCCGGGGGGTTCGGGGTTGTGCGCCGGTTATTGACCCGGCACGATTGTACATGAACGAAGGCAAGCCGGATGCGCCTCTTATGGCATCGGTAACGGCGCGGGCGTGCCGGGTCAATAACGAAAATCATATGAGTTTTCGATTATTGCGGCGGCATTAACGCTTCGATCCAGCGCCGGCGCACAGACAGCCTCTCGGGCATGTTCAATTGGATTCATGCCGCCGCAATAATTATCAATCTTGCCGCCGAAGTTGCAAGGAACGGGCGCGCCGGAACCCGGCGGGCGTGGGAAAACGGCCGCCGCGCGGTCGCGGACATCAATGGATTGATTAATGGGTAGATGGCTCCCGGGACTCACTCACATCCATGAGTTAACTTATTGATTATGGTTTTCTTTGTATCAAGTGGCAGGACATGTGCCCCCAAATGTGCCCCCACCGCCTGATTGATGCTCACTCCAATCATTGGCCGCTCGCTCGATGTGGCGAAGCAAAAACGCCGGCGAGGAAGCCATCAGTCGCCATACTCAATAGCCTACCAGGGGGTGGGGTGAAGTCAGGTTTCAGACCACCCGTGTCTCGGGGGTCCCCAAACATGTACCTCCCCTTATGCGTGTTTTTCCGGCGGCGGCGCGAAAATTTTTTCTGGCCGTGGATTGGAAACACCGCTTTGCGTTTTCTGGCGATATGGATAAAAATACAGTCATGGCGAAATGGGCAAAAGGTCAAAGCGGCAATCCGGGCGGGCGTCCGAGTGGCCTCGGCGAGATCCGCGAGATTGCGCGCCAGCATACCAATGAGGCAGTCCAAGTGCTTGTGAAGGTCATGAACGACGTTAAAGCGGCTCCTGCCGCCCGGGTGGGGGCTGCAACAGCGTTGCT
>MFSY01000029.1:0-7218 GCA_001785175.1 Candidatus Muproteobacteria bacterium RIFCSPHIGHO2_01_FULL_65_16
GCGAATTGCATCGCTAATGATTCTCCCGCCCGGTCGTGCGCATTGCCGGGTATCGGGTTCGCAGTCGGCGTCGAAAGCGCGCCGCAAGCCTCAAGCCCCAAGCTTCAAGCTTGCGGCTTGTCGCCTGTAGCTTGGGGCTCGATTCCAGAGCGCTCATGGAGGCAGGTCGCAATCCGCCGGCGGGTTCGTCAAACAAAGGTGAACGCGACCTGGAACAGGCGTTCGACGTCCGGGATGCGCCGCTTGTCCACGACGAACAGGATCACGTGGTCGTTCGGCTCGATCACGGTGTCGTGGTGCGCGATCAGCACCTTGCCATCGCGCACGACGGCGCCGATGCTCGCGCCGTGCGGCAGCGCGATGTCCTGGATCGCGCGGCCCACGACCTGCGAGGTCTTGGCGTCGCCGTGGGCGATGGCCTCGATCGCCTCGGCCGCGCCGCGCCGGAGCGAATGCACCGCGGCGACGTCGCCGCGGCGCAGGTGCGTCAGCAGGCTGCCGATGGTGGCCTGCTGCGGCGAGATGGCGATGTCTATGTTGCCCACGCTCTGGATCAGGTCCACGTAGGCCGCGCGGTTGATGAGCGCCATCACGCGCCTGGCGCCCAGGCGCTTGGCGAGCATGGCCGACATGATGTTGGCCTCGTCGTCCGAGGTCACGGCGCAGAAGGTGTCAATGTCCTCGATGCCCTCGCGCGTCAGCAGCTCCTCGTCGGCGGCGTCGCCGAGCAGCACCACGGTCTTGTCGAGCTCCTCGGCCACCGCCCGCGCCCGCGCCGGATTGCGTTCGATGAGCTTGGTGACGTAGCGGCGGGACTCGAGCGCCCGCGCCAGGCGCATGCCGATGTTGCCGCCGCCGGCGAGCATGACGCGCTTGACCGGCTTGCCGAGCTTGCGCAGCTCCGACAGCACCGCCGGGATGTCGTCCTTGGCGGCGATGAAGAACACCTCGTCGTCGGCCTCGATCACGGTGTCGCCTTCGGGGACTATCGGCCGGTCGCGGCGGTAGATGGCCGCGACCCGCGTCTCCACCTGCGGCAGGTGCTCCTTGAGCGCCTGCAGCTTGTTGCCCACGAGCGGCCCGCCGTGCACCGCCCGCACCGCGACCAGCCGCACCAGCCCGCCGGCGAAGTCGAGCACCTGGAGCGCCGATGGGTACTCGATCAGGCGCTGGATGTAGTCGGTGACGATCTGTTCCGGGCTGATGATGACGTCTATGGGTATGACTTCCTGGGTGAAGATCTCCGGGTGCGAGAGGTATTCGGCGGCGCGGATGCGGGCGATCTTGGTCGGCGTGTGGAACAGTGAGTAGGCGATCTCGCACGCGACCATGTTGACCTCGTCCGAGTTGGTGACCGCGAGGATCATGTCGGCGTCCTCGGCGCCCGCGGCCCGCAGCGTGTCCGGGTGCGCGCCGTTGCCGGCGACGGTGCGCAGGTCGAGCCGGTCCTGCAGGTCGTGGAGCTTGGCGGCGTCGGTGTCCACGACGGTGATGTCGTAGTTTTCGTAGACCAGGTTCGCGGCGACCGATGTGCCGACCTGGCCGGCGCCGAGGATGATGACCTTCATGTAACGTTGACCTTTATATGATTGTTGACCACAGAGGGCACGGAGATCACAGAGGGAATTATCATATATTTTGTTAGTTTATTCTTCTCTCTCGCGTTTTCTCTGTGCCCCCTGTGCTCTCAGTGGTGAGGTCTATTCCTTAAGCGGCTTCGGGTTGACCCCGAGCTGCTTGAGCTTGCGATACAGGTGGGTCCGTTCGATCTCGGACAGCCGCGCGACCTCGGCGACGTTGCCGCCGGTGCGCGCCAGGTGGTGCTCGAGGTAGGCGCGCTCGAACTGGTCGCGCGCCTCGCGCAGCGGCTTGTCGAACAGCGGGTCCAGGCCGCCCGCGACCGGGGGGCGGCCGCTCAGGGCCTGCTCCGCCTCGACCTCGGTGATCTCCTCGCCGGGATTGAGGATCAGCAGGCGCTGCACCGCGTTCCGCAGCTCGCGGGTGTTGCCCGGCCAGGAATGGTTGCGCAGGGCGTTGAGCGCGCCGGTGGTGAATCTGCGGTACGGCAGTTGCTCGTTGTCCACCATCCAGTCGCGGTAGAAGTTGGTGAGCGCGGGCACGTCCTCGCGATGCTCGCGCAGCGGCGGGATGCGCAGCGGCACGACGTTCAGCCGGTAGAACAGATCCTCGCGGAAGCGCCCGTCGGCGCAGGCCCGTTGCAGGTCCTGGCCGGTGGTGGCGATGAGGCGCGCGTCCAGCTCGACCGGCGCGCGCCCGGCGCGCGCCAGGCGCTTCTCCTCGAGTGTTTTCAGCAGCCGCGCCTGGGCGGCGAGATCGAGCGCGCCGATCTCGTTCAGGATGAGCGTGCCGCCGTGCGCCTGCTCCAGGCCCCCCGGGTCGCCGCCCGGCTCGGCGCCGAACAGTTGCGCCGTCAGGTCCTGGGGCGGGCCGATCTCGACGCACGGCCGATGGCGGCGCGCGCTGCGGTGGTGCAGATGGCGCGCGGCCGCGGACCGGCCGCTGCCGGGTTCGCCGCTGATCAGCACCCAGGTGTCGGTGCGGGCGATGCGCTCGATGTGGTCGCGCAGCTGCTGCATCGCCGGGCTCTTGCCGATGAGAAAGCCTGCCGGCTCGGCGGCGCGGCGCAGGTGCAGGTTTTCGCGCTTGAGATGCGCGTTTTCGAGCGCGCGCTCGACCGTGACCAGGAGCTTGCCCATGGACACCGGCTTCTCGATGAAGTCGTAGGCCCCGAGGCGCGTGGCCTCGACCGCGGTCTCGACCGTGCCGTGCCCGGACATCATCACCACCGGCGCCTCGAGCATGCCGTCCCTGGACCATTCCTTGAGCAGGGTGATGCCGTCGGTGTCCGGCATCCAGATGTCGAGCAGGATCAGATCCGGGCGCCGCTGCTGGAAGGCCGCGCGCGCGGCGGCCGCGTTTTCCGCGGTCGCCACCTGGTAGTGCTCGTCCTCCAGGATCTCCTGCACCAGCCGGCGGATGTCCGGCTCGTCGTCCACGACCAGGATGTAGCCCGGTTGCGCGCGCGCCGCGTCGGCGGCGCGGCCGCCCGGCTGTTCCAGGGGCGCGGCGGTCATGCGCCCTTCTCCATCCGCGTGCGCGTCAGGGGCACGACCTCGCCGCGCGTCTCCGCCGGGTCCGCGGCCGCCGCGCCCGCCGGCAGGCGGATGGTGACGCAGGCCCCGCCCTGGGCCGGGTTCTCGGCGCGGATGCCGCCGCCGTGCTCCTCGACGACGCGCTTGACGATGGCGAGGCCGAGCCCGGTGCCCTTTTCCTTGGACGTGACATAGGGCTCGAACAGCCGCTCGAGCATGGCGGGCGGGAAGCCGGGGCCGTTGTCCTGGACCATGAACTCGGCGTAGCCGCGCTCGCCGTCACGCACGAGCCGCGTGCCCAGGCGGATCTCGGGCCGGGCGGTCGCGGCGAGCGCGTCGCGCGCGTTCAGCAGCAGGTTGTGCAGCACCTGGCGCAGGCGCCCGGCGTCGGCGGTGATCCACGGCAGCTCCGGATCGAGCTCGAGCGCGAGCGCCGGCGCGCCGCCGGCCTCGGGCGCGCGCTCGTTGCGGTAGAGCTCGGCCACGTCGCGGATCAGGTTGTTGAGATCGAGCGGCCGGGATTGCATCGGCGCCGGGCGCGCGTAATCCGAGAACGCGTTCACCATCGCCTTCAGCGCCTCGACCTGCTCCACGATCGTGCGCGTGGCCCGGTCGAGGGTCTGGCGCTCGTCCTCCGGCAGCGCGCGCAGGAATTTGTGGCGGATGCGCTCCGCGGCGAGCTGGATCGGGGTCAGCGGGTTTTTGATCTCGTGCGCCATGCGCCGCGCGACCTCGCCCCAGGCGGCGTCGCGCTGCGCCTGGATGAGGGCGGTGACGTCGTCGAACACGACCACGCAGCCGCCGCGCCGCCCGCCCAGCGCCGGCAGCCGGGTGCCGCGCAGCATCAGCGTGCGCCGGCCGTTCTGCCCCTCGAGCGCCACGTCCGCCCGCCATTCGGCCTGGCCGGCGCCGAGCGCCCGGTCCACGGCGTCCGCGAACGGCGCGAGGTGCGCGTGGTTCTCTCCGAGCCAGGCGAGCGGCTGGCCCACGGCCCGGGCGAGATCGGCGCCGAGGATCTGGCCGGCGGCGGCGTTGTGCGTGCGCAGGCACTGGCGCTGGTCGAAGGACAGCACGCCGGAGGACAGATGCGTGAGCACGGTCTCGAGATAGGTGCGCTGCATCTCCGCCTCGCGCTGGCTGCGCCGGATCTGGGCGTTGGCGCCGTGGATGCGGCGCGTCATGTTGTTGAAGGACTTGACCAGGACGCCGATCTCATCGCCGCCCGGCACCGGCAACTGCTTGCGGTAGTCGCCGTCGGCCACGGCGCGCGTGCCCTCGGCCAGGTCGCGGATCGGCGCCACCAGGCGGCGGGCGAAGAAGATCGCCGCCCACACCGCGATCAGCATGGCGAGCAGCGTCACGAGCGTGAGCGTGAGGATGAAGCCGAACTTGAGCGGCCCGCGCAGATAGGCCAGCTTTTCATATTCGGCGTAGGCCGACTGCACGCTCTCGCCGAGCTTGGCGTAACGCGTCGGCAGCGCCTGCAGCACCTGCAGCAGCCGCAGCGGCGCGCCGACCGCGCGCGCGTACACTGGCGCCACCACGCGCAGCTGCAGCCCGGATTTTCCGATCACGTCCAGATTGGCGTAGGTCTGGCCCTGGCGCACCTGGGCCAGGACGGCGTCGCTCGGACGATCCGGCACCAGCGTCCCGGTCCCGAGGCTCGGCTCGCCGCTGGCGGCGATGATCCGGCCGTCCTGGGCGTAGAGCGTGAGCTCGGTGACGCCGTACTGCTCGCGCAGGTTGTTCAGCGCCGCCAGCACCGTGCGGTTGGCGCCGGGGCGCCCGGCGGAGGAGACGTTTTGCAGCTCGGTCGCCATCTCCTGGGCGCTCTTCACCAGGTCCTGCTTGGTGGCGTCGAGCGCCGCGCGTCCGAGCAGCAGGGCGTCGTCGAGCGCCTGCTCGATCTTGACGTCGAACCAGTTGTCTATGCCGCGGTTGAGCGTCTGCAGCGAGAAGAAGAACACCACCGACGCCGGCGCCACCGCCAGCAGCGTGAACATTATCAGCAGGCGCAGCGTCAGGCGCGCGCCCATGACGCGCGCGCGGTGCTGCTCGATGAGGTGGAACAGATTGAGCAGGATCAGCGCCAGCAGCAGCACGATGCCGAACAGGTTGATCACCAGCAGCGCCGTGTACACGCGCCCGAAGACCGCCGAGTTCTGGATCGCGGCGCTCATCATGAACAGCGCCGCGAGCAGCAGCACGGACAGCACCGCGAGCGGCGCGACGCCGGTGAAGTAGCGCTTCAGCGTTGTACCTTCCATGTGCTCCAGCCGCTGTTGAGACGCCAGGCGAGCGAGGTGTAGGCCACCGGTCGCAACGGCGCCGGCAGCGCCTCGATGTCGAGGTAGGCGCGGATCTCCACCGTGTGCTCGCCCGCCGGCGCCGCGGTCGCGGGCAGCGGCAGCTTGAGCTCGTCGAGCGCGCCCATCTGTCGCAACGCCTCCGGCAGCGAGTTGAAGCTCTCCGTGACGGTTTCCTCCGGCGCGTCGCCCGGGTGCGGCAGTCCGCTGCCGATCAGGTACTGGCCGGACAGGGCGTGATAGCGGAGCTCGCGCTTGAACGTCCACTCGGCGATGCGCCGGTCCCACAGCAGCTTGCGCTCGCGGTAGAGGCGCACGGTGAAGATCACCTCGAGCGGTATGCCCTTGGCGAGCGCCTCCTCCACGTTGGGCGTGAGATCGAGTTCGAGCCGGCCGCCGAGGGCGAGCGCGGCCGGCGCGAATTTCGGCCGCACCTCGGCGGCCTTGAAGTCCGCGACCGCCGGCGCGAGCATCACGGCGAGCGCCGCCGCCAGCCACTCAGCTTTTCTTGAGGCAACCATAATAAAATCCGTCCATGCCCCGCTCGCCCGGCAGGGTCTGCCGGCCGAGCGCCCGCGCCCGGCCCCAGCCGCCGGTCAGGGCCGATTCGGCGGCGTCGGGGCGGCGGTCGCGGAAGGCCCGCAGCTGGTCCTCGTTTTCTCCGGGCAGAATCGAGCAGGTCACATACAAAAGCTTACCCCCGCGCCGGAGCAAGGGCCACAGCCCGTCCAGCAGGCGCGCCTGGGCCTGGATAAGGCGCGGGATATCCGCGGGTTGGCGCCGAAGCTTGATGTCGGGGTGGCGGCGGATGACGCCGGTCGCCGAGCACGGGGCGTCGAGCAGGATGCGATCGAACGGCCGCCCGTCCCACCAGGATTGCGCGGCGCCGGCGTCGCCCACGACGACCAGCGCCTTGAGCCCGAGGCGCGCTAGATTTTGCCCGATCAGCCCGGCGCGGGCGGGATCGGCCTCGAGCGCCATGAGTTCGGCCGGCCCGGGGGCCCGTTCCAGGATGTGGGCGGCCTTGCCGCCCGGGGCGGCGCAGGCGTCGAGCACGCGCTCCCCCGGCCGGGCGTCCAGCAGTATGGCCGCAAGCTGCGCCGCCTCGTCCTGGACCGAGACGCAGCCGTCGGCGAAGCCCGGCAGCCGCCCCACCGGCGCCGGCTGGGGCAAAATCACGCCGGCGTCGGACAGCGTTGTCGGCGCGGCGTCCAGGCCGGCGGCGGCAAGACGCGCGAGGTATTCGGCGCGCGAATTTTTCCGCAGGTTCACGCGCAGGACGAGCGGCGGGCGTTCGTTGTTGGCGCGCGCGACGGCCTCCCACTCGCGCGGCCAGGAGCGGCGCAGCTCCTCCAGCAGCCACGCGGGGTGGCTCAGCGCCGCCGCCGGGTTGTTTTCTATTTCCCGTTGCGCCCGCTCCGGATGGCGCAGGTACTCCCGCAGGCAGGCGTTGATCAGGTTCTTGCCCCAGGGTTTGCGCAGCCGCGCCGCGGCCGCGACGGTCTCGGACACCGCCGCGTGTCGCGCGACGCGCATGTGCCTGAGTTGATAGAGACCCACGAGCAGCAGCGCCTCCACGTCCCGGTCCTTGGGGCCGAGCGGCTTTTCGAGCAGCAGCCGCGCCACGGCCGCAAGCTGGTGATACCAGCGCAACACGCCGTAACTCAGCTCCTGAATCAGGGCCGCGGCGCGCGCCGGCACGGGCCGCGCGCCCACGACCTCTTCCAGCGCCGCATCGAGATAGCGGTTATGCGCGCCGACCTGGGTCACGACCCGGGCCGCGAGCGCGCGCGCCTCGG
>MFSY01000029.1:7256-17804 GCA_001785175.1 Candidatus Muproteobacteria bacterium RIFCSPHIGHO2_01_FULL_65_16
TCAGAAAATCGGCCGCCGCCAGCGCCCGGCCGCCCTCGGCTTGCAGCCGCGTGATGTTCACGTCACCGTCGCCCGCGCACACGCGCACGCCGCCGGCGTCCGCCCGCGCCACCGTGCCGGGCGCGGCGCCCGCACGCCCCGGCTCGAGCGGCCCCACTTCCCACAGGCGGATCGTCTTCCCGGCGAACACGGTGCTCGCCACCGGCCAGGGATTGAGCGCGCGGATGCGGCGGTGGATCACGGCCGCCGGCTGCGTCCAGTCGAGGCGCGCCTCCGCCTTTTTGAGCTTGCCGGCGTAGCAGGCGCCGGCCTCATCCTGCGGCCGCGGCTCGAGGGCGCCGCGTGCGAGCGCGGCGAGCGCCGCGACCAGCGCGTCCGCGCCGAGGGCCGCGAGGCGGTCGTGCAGCGTCTGGGCGGTGTCGTCGGCGCGGATCGGCGTCTCGACCTTGTGCAGCATCGGCCCGGTGTCGAGGCCGGCGTCCATCCGCATGATCGTGACGCCGGTCACGGCGTCGCCGGCCTCGAGCGCGCGCGCGATCGGCGCCGCCCCGCGCCAGCGCGGCAGCAGCGAGGCGTGGACATTGATGCAGCCGTGTTTCGGCACCGCTAGGATTTCGGGCGGCAGCAGCACGCCGTAGGCGATCACGACCATGGCGTCGGGGTTGAGCGCCTTGAGCTCCTCGGCGCGGCCCTTGATGGTTTCCGGCTGGCGCACCTCGAGCCCGTGCGCCAGCGCGAACTCTTTCACCGAGCTGGCCGCGAGCCTGCGCCCGCGCCCGGCCGGGCGGTCGGGCCGGGTGTAGACGGCGCGGATCCGGTGGCCGGCCTTGAGCAGCGCCTCGAGCGCGGGAACCGCGAAGGTGGGCGTGCCGGCGAAAATGAGATTCATAAACGAAGTAGCAAGTGGCAAGTAGCAAGTGTCAAGTAAACGAGCGGCAAATGGCAACCGGAACCGCCGTTACTTGCTACTTCCCACTTGAAACTTGTAACTGATTCACATCGCCAACCGCGACTGTTTTTCGAGCTTCTTGCGGATGCGGCCCTGCTTGAGCCGCGAGAGGCGATCCACGAACAGCCGGCCGTCGAGGTGGTCAATCTCGTGCTGGATGCAGGTGGCGAGCAGGCCGTCGGCCGCCAGCTCGAACGGCGCGCCGTCGCGGTCGCGGGCGCGGATCTTGACGTGCGCGGCGCGGGTGACCGGCTCGTAGATCCCGGGCACGGAAAGGCAGCCTTCCTCGAGCGTCTGTTCCCCGTCGGTTGCGATTATTTCCGGGTTGATCAGCACCAGCAGCGCGTTCCGTTCCTCGGAGACGTCAATCACGACAACGCGCACGGGTTCGTCCACCTGGATCGCGGCCAGGCCGACGCCCGGCGCGGCGTACATGGTCGCGGCCATGTCGGCGATCAGTTGCCGGATCGCGGGGGTGACCTCGGTCACGGGCGCGGCCTGGCGTCGCAGGCGCGGATCGGGGAGGTGCAGAATCGTGCGCAGCGCCATGGAGGTGGCGGTCAAAAAATCATCGTTTTGCATCTTACCAAAGTGGTTTATTATCGGTGCAAATGCCGCTGAATCACAAGCCGATTTTGGTCGCCGCGTCCTTGGCGCGGCGCGCGTGCTTGGTCTACACTCAGGGCCAGGATAACCACAACGGCCACGGCATGTCGCCCCCGCGCACGCACCGCTCCGCCCGCAACCCGATACTGCCTGTTCTTATTATTGTGGCGTGCCTCGCCGCGGGTGCGGCGGCCCGGGCGGACGACGTGCAGCTCAGGCCCGATCATCCGGAGCGCTACACCGTCGTCAAGGGCGACACCCTGTGGGATATCGCCAACCGCTTTCTCAAGACCCCCTGGCACTGGCCCAGGATCTGGAAGATCAACGAGCAGATCAAAAACCCGCACCTGATCTATCCCGGCGATGTGATCGTGCTGCGCGTGGTTGACGGCCGGCCCGAGCTGACGGTGCTGCGCCGGGAGGTGATGGCGGCGCCCGGCGCCGAGCCTGGCGCGGCGGCGCCCGCGGAGCCGCCGCCGGAACTCGGGACCGTGAAACTGCTGCCGAAGATCTACAGCGAGCCGCTGGAAAAGGCCATCCCCACCATCCCGCCGAATTTCATCGAGCCGTTCCTGACCCAGCCGCTGGCGATAGACGAAAAGCAGCTGGAGGACGCCGGCTATGTCACGGTCGGCCTGGACAACCGCATCGCCCTCGGCAACCAGAGCGAGTTCTACGCCCGCGGGCTCAAGGCCGACGACCAGGAGTTTTACCAGATCTTCCGCAAGGGCAATCCCATACGCCACCCCGACACCGACGAGCTGCTCGCCTACGAGGCGATCTATCTCGGCGACGCCCGGCGGCTCGAGGCCGGCGATCCGACCAAGCTCGTCGTGACCCTGGTGAAGCAGGAGATCCTGCCGCGCGACCGCCTGCTCGCCGCCCCGCCCCGGGCCGCCCTGCCCTATTACTATCCGCGCGCCCCCGAGGCGCGGGTGCAGGGTCGGATCGTGACCGCGCTGAACGCGGTCGCCGAGGTCGGCCCGTACACGGTCGTCGCCATCAGTCTCGGCCGGCGCGAGGGCATGCAGGAGGGACACGTGCTGCGCGTCATGCGCCATGTCGGCACGCACAAGGATCCCGAGACGCGCGAGGTCTACAAGCTGCCGGACGAGGAGTCGGCCCTGATCATGGTCTTTCGCACCTTCGAGAAGGTCAGCTACGCCCTCGTCATGAGCGCCACGCGCCCGATCCACATCCTGGATACCGTGGTCACGCCCTGACAGCCCGCCGCAAATCGGGTAAGTTGTGGCCATGACCGGCGCAACTCCCGCCCCGCCGCGGCCCGACTCCCAGCGCTTCTGGTTGTCCCTCAACCGTCTGCCGGGCGTCGGCGCGACCGCGCAGCGCGCCCTGCTCGAGCGCTTCGGCGCGGCCGAAGGGATCTTCGCCGCCAGCGGCGCGCAGCTGGAGCCGCTTCTGCCCGACCGGCCGGAGGCCGTGCGCGCGATCCTGGCCGGGCCGGACGAGGCGGCGCTCGCGCAAGAGCTGGATTGGCTCAAGGAGCCGCGGCGCCACCTGCTGACCTGGGCCGATCCGGACTATCCGGCGCTGCTGCGCGAGATCGCCGATCCGCCCGTGCTGCTGTACGTGCACGGCGAGCGCGCGCTGCTCTCCGCGCCGCAGCTCGCGATCGTGGGCAGCCGCAACCCGACGCCCGCCGGCCGCGAAAACGCGCGCGCCTTCGCGCGCGCGCTCGCCGCGTCCGGTCTCACCATCACCAGCGGACTCGCGCTCGGCATTGACGGCGCGGCCCACCGCGGCGCGCTCGACGCCGGCGGCGCGAGCATCGCCGTGTGCGGCACCGGGCTCGACCGCGTGTACCCGCCGCGCCACCGCGAGCTCGCGCACGAGCTCGCAGCGCGCGGCGCGCTGGTGTCGCAGTTTCCGCTGGGGACGCCGCCGCTGGCCGGGAATTTCCCGGTCCGCAACCGCCTGATCAGCGGGCTCGCCACCGGCACGCTCGTGGTCGAGGCGGCGCTCGGAAGCGGCTCGCTCATCACGGCGCGCCTGGCCGCGGAACAGGGGCGCGAGGTGTTCGCCATTCCAGGCTCGATCCACTCGCCGCTCGCGCGCGGTTGCCACGCGCTCATCCGCCAGGGCGCGAAGCTCGTCGAGACGGCGCAGGACATCGTCGAGGAGCTCGGGCCGCTGGCGCGGTTCGCGTGCGCGCCCGCGGCGGAGCGGGTCGCGCCGGATGCGGCGCACGCCGGTCTGCTGGAATTCATGGGTCATGACCCGGTGAGCGTTGACACCCTGGTCGAGCGCAGCGGATTGACGGCGGATGCCGTTTCCTCCATGCTGTTGCAGATGGAGCTGCGCGGGCTGGTTGCTCTCGGCGCGGGCGCCACATATCACCGCATATAGCACGCCGCTGAAAAATCGTTTTTCAGCGGCCTGCTAGAGAACCGATATACGTGATGAAAGAAAACGTGTTTGATGTCCTGATGTACCTGTTCGAGAACTACATGGAAGATGGTCCCGAATTCCATCCGGACCAGGAAACGCTGGCCACCGAGCTCACCCAGGCCGGCTTCCCCAAGGGCGAGATCAGCAAGGCCTTTTCCTGGCTCGAGGGCCTCGCGGCCCTGCGCGAGCAGGACAACCGCCTGCCGCTTTGCGGCCGCGCGGACGCGCTCCGCCACTACACGGCGCAGGAGGCGGAGAAGCTCAATCCCGACTGCCGCGGCTTCATCCTGTTCATGGAGCAGAGCGGCCTGCTCGACACCCGCACGCGCGAGCTGGTGATAGACCGCGCCATGGCGCTGGAGGTCGAGGAGATCGCGCTCGATCAGCTCAAGTGGGTGATCCTCATGGTGCTGTTCAATCAGCCCGGGCAGGAGCACGCCTACGCCCTGCTCGAGGAACTGGTGTTCGATGAGATGCAGGGACATCTGCATTGATTTCAAACGGCCAGCCGCGCATTTGCGGTTATTTCCCCCGCGCCCTTCACGCCCAGGCTTGACAAGCACCGTCGGTTGGCGCCAACAATTCCGCCCGCATGTCAGCGTACATCCGAAACCGGCGCGGTTTGCCAAACTCCACACGCCGGTGTAAACACATCTAACAGGTTGTTGAAAAAGTCCTTCCATGGCCTTTTTCAACACGCAAAGCAAAAAGCGCGGTTTTTGCTTTGCTCCATTTTTCAAACACTTAACGTGTTCGAAAAATGACGGCACGTCCTTGTACCGCACCGCAGTTTGTTGAAAAACTCGTTTTTCAACAAACTGCTAAAGTGGCAGAGAGCTGATATTCATGCCGACGAATCTGATTGTCGTTGAATCCCCGGCCAAGGCCAAAACCATGTCCAAATATCTGGGCAAGGAGTTCACCGCCCTGGCCTCCTACGGTCATGTGCGCGACCTGGTGCCGAAGCAGGGCGCGGTCGACACCGAAAATGATTTCGCCATGAAGTACGGGCTGATCGAGAAAAACGAGAAGCACGTGGACGCCATCGTCAAGGCGATGAAGAAGGCCGACGCGCTCTATCTCGCCACCGACCCGGACCGCGAGGGCGAGGCCATCTCCTGGCACCTGTACGAGATCCTCAAGGAGCGCGGCGCGCTCGACGGCAAGCCGGTGCACCGCGTCGAGTTTTACGAGATCACCAAGAGCGCGATCCAGCAGGCGATCCAACAGCCGCGCGCGCTGTCGGAGAACCTGATCAACGCGCAGCAGGCGCGGCGCGCGCTGGATTACCTCGTCGGCTTCAACCTCTCGCCGTTGCTGTGGAAGAAGGTGCGCCGCGGCCTGTCCGCCGGACGCGTGCAGAGCCCGGCGCTGCGGCTGATCGTCGAGCGCGAGGAGGAGATCGAGCGCTTCAAGGCGCAGGAGTACTGGACCATCGAGTCCGACCTCTCCGCCAAGGGCCGGGACTTCGCCGCCAAGCTCACCCACTTCAACGGCGAGAAACTCGACCAGTTCGCCGTCGGCCACGCCGCGCGCGCGGACGAAATCGAGGCGATCCTGCAGTCCCGGGCCCAGGGCCGGCTGCTGGTCACGGCGGTGGAAAAAAAGCAGCGCCGGCGCAATCCCTCGCCGCCGTTCACCACCTCGACGCTGCAACAGGAGGCGGCGCGCAAGCTCGGTTTTTCCGCGCAGCGCACCATGCGCACGGCGCAGCAGTTGTACGAGGGCGTGGACATCGGCGGCGAGAACGTCGGTCTCATCAGCTACATGCGCACCGACGCGGTGAATCTCGCCAACGAGGCCGTGGCCGAGATCCGCGAGGTCATCCGCGGCCGTTTCGGCGCCGAGAACCTGCCGGACGAGCCGCAGGTGTACAAGAGCAAATCCAAGAACGCCCAGGAGGCGCACGAGGCGATCCGCCCGACATCGGCGGCGCGCCCCCCCGAGAGCCTGCACGATTATCTCAAGCCCGAGCAGTTCCGGCTCTATGAGCTCATCTGGCGCCGCACCGTCGCCTGCCAGATGGTGCCGGCGTTGCTCGACACCGTGGCCGTGGACCTCGAGGCCGGCCAGGGCAATGTCTTTCGCGCCAACGGGTCGCACGTGGTCAAACCCGGTTTCATGGCGGTGTATCAGGAGGGCAGCGACGACAAGCCGGAAGAAGAGGACGAGGCCATCCTGCCGTCGCTGGAACGGGGCGACGCGGTGGAGTTGCGCGCGCTGCGCAAGGTGCAGCACTTCACCGAGCCGCCGCCGCGCTACAGCGAGGCGAGCCTGGTGAAGACGCTCGAGGCCTACGGCATCGGCCGGCCCTCGACCTACGCCAGCATCATCGCGACGCTCGAGAGCCGCGAGTACGTGATTCTGGACAAGCGCCGCTTCACGCCGACCGACGTCGGGCGGGTGGTGAACAAGTTCCTGTCCGAGCACTTCCAGCACTACGTTGATTACGACTTCACCGCGCGCATGGAGGACGACCTCGACGCCATTTCGCGCGGCGAAAAGGAGTGGCGCCCGGTGCTCAAGGATTTCTGGGGCGACTTCCAGGCCCAGGTGAAGGCGAAGGAGTCGGTCGAGCGTCCCGGGGTGGAGATGATGGAGGAAAAATGCCCGAAGTGCGGCAAGCAGCTGGCGAAGCGCCTCGGCCGCAACGGCTACTTCATCGGCTGCACCGGCTATCCCGATTGCGATTACACGCGCAACGTGGACGAGGCCGCGGGCGCCGCCGCCGAACCGCAGATTGTCGAGGGCCGCGCCTGTCCCAAGTGCGGATCGAGCCTCGTCATCAAGCGCGGGCGCTACGGCAAATTCATCGGCTGCGGCAGCTATCCCAACTGCAAGCACATGGAGCCGCTGGAGAAGCCGGCCGACACCGGCGTGCAGTGTCCGGAGTGCAAGCAGGCCACGATGCTCAAAAGAAAATCGCGCTACGGCAAGATTTTTTATTCCTGCGCGCGCTATCCCGATTGCAAGTACGCCGTCTGGAACCCGCCGCTCAACGAGCCCTGCCCCAAGTGCGCCTGGCCGATCCTGACGATCAAGACCACCAAGCGCCGCGGCGTGGAAAAGGTCTGCCCGCGCAAGGAGTGCGGTTTCGCCGAGCCGTACGAGGGCGAGGTACCGGGCGCCGTGCCCCAGGCCGCACAGGCCTGATGCGGTCACGCCGGCGGCCGGCCGGCAACCAGCGGATGTCCGCCGCGCATGGAAACCGCCGCAGTAAAAATGGAAATGAGTCGTTTCTGGCGCACGCTACCGGCCGCGCTCGGCTGCGTGTTGACGGCCTGCGCCGCCTTCGCCCCCGGCGGCCCGGGGATTTCCGCGCCGGTGTCGTGGTCGGAACTCTCCGGCTGGCGGGAGGACCGGCCGGCGGAGGCCTGGCCGGCGCTGCTGCACGGCTGTCAGCGTCTGGGCGCGCGCGCGGGGCGCTGGCGCGAGATCTGCGCCGACGCCGCGCTCTTTCCCGACCCGGACGACGACATCGCGCGCGCGTTCTTCGAAACGCGTTTCGTTCCCCACAAGGCGATCGGCGCGAACGGCGCCGAGGGATTGATCACCGGCTACTATGAGCCGCTGCTCAACGGCAGCCTGACCAAAACCGCGCGCTTCCGCTACCCCATCTACCGGCGCCCGGACGATCTGCTGGTCGTTGATCTCGGCGAGCTCTATCCCGAGCTCAAGGGCAAGCGCGTGCGCGGCCGTCTCGACGGCAGGCGCGTCGTGCCCTACTTCTCGCGCGCCGAGATCGGTAACGGCGCGCGCGCCATCGCCGGCCACGAGCTCGCCTGGGTGGACGATCCGGTGGCGCTGTTCTTCCTCGAGATCCAGGGCTCGGGCCGCGTGCGTCTGCCGGACGGACGGATGCTCCGTGTCGGCTACGCCGACCAGAACGGCCATCCCTACGTCGCCATCGGCCGGCGCCTGATCGAGATGAACGCGCTCAAGCCGGAGGAGGTTGATCTGCCGACCATCCGCGACTGGCTGGCGGCGCATCCGGACGAGGCCGCGGCCGTGCTCAATCACAATCCGAGCTATGTGTTCTTCGCGCCGCGCGATCCGGGTCTGCCGGGCCCGCTCGGCACGCTCGGCGCGCCGCTCCTGCCCGAGCGCGCCGTGGCCGTGGACCCGGCGTACATCCCCCTGGGCGCGCCGGTGTGGCTCGACACCACGCTGCCGGACGACGGCGCCGCCCGGCCGTACCGACGGCTGATGTTCGCCCACGACACCGGCGGCGCGATCAGGGGCGCCGCGCGCGCCGACGTCTTCTTCGGCTACGGCGCGGCCGCCGAAATGCTGGCGGGAAAGATGAAGCAACCGGGGCGGCTGTTTGTGTTGCTCCCGGCGCCGCGGCTGAACGGCGATAATAACTAGAACCTGTCTTAAAATCTTTAACCGCGGATTAACGCGGATTTATCTCCAGGGATGAACGCAGATATACGAAGGATTCATGCGATAAATCCGCGCTTATCTCTTTAATTAATCTGCGTTCATCTGCGGTTCGGGTGTTTTTTAAGACAGCCTCTAGCGGCGCCAGTGCCGCTTTTTGTCCGTCCCGACGCCGGTGGGTGGCGCGGGGCGTCATGACCCATGTTTTTTTGCCCCAGGTTTCAAGGATTTTTTAAGGCCACCGGGCCAAAAAACCTCAGGAATACGCCATAAATAATGCAGCGACCTTAAATTCATGGATTTTGGCTCAAATATTGCATATAAATCCGTTAGTTAAAGAGCAAAACGGATGTTGCGCCATAAAAAGCCGGGGTAGGCAAAAAGACTAGGACGGGTGCATATGCGCAAAACAATCTTTTGCGGCGTCGCAACATGGTGTTTTCTGCTCAGCGCCATCGCGGCGGCGGCGTCGGCTGCCGCGCCCGGCGCCGCCCGGGAGCGGAGCTACATTCTGGCCGTGGTTCCATATCAGTTGCCGCTCACGGTACACAAGGAATGGTCGCCGCTGGCCGAGCGGCTGGCGCAGCGCCTGGGCGCGCGCGTCGAGCTGAAGCTCTACCGCGCCATCCCCCATTTCGAGGAAGACCTGGCCCGCGGCGAGCCGGACCTCGCCTTCATGAATCCGTATCACCTGATCATGACGCGCAAGACCCAGGGCTACATCCCGCTCGTCCGCAGCGGCCAGGCGCTGAGCGGCATCCTGGTCGTGCGGCGCGACAGCCCGATCAAGACCGTCGCGGATCTGAACGGGAAAACCATCGGCTTCCCCGCCCCCAACGCCTTCGCCTCCTCGCTGTATCTCCGCGCGCTGCTGACGGAGAAGCTCAAAATCCGGTTCGCCCCCGTTTATCTCGACACGCACAACGAGGTCTACCGCCACGTGATCATGGGTGAAGTGGATGCGGGCGGCGGCATCCCCCACACCCTGAAGTACGAGCTCGCCGCGGCGCGGGAACAGCTGCGCGTGGTGTACACCACGCCCGGATTCCCGCCGCATCCCCTGGCCGTCCATCCGCGCGTGCCGGCGGCGGTGCGCCGGGCGGTCCTGAAGGCGATCCTGGACATGAACGCCGACGAACCGGGCGTGAAGTTGCTCGAGCACGCGCAGCTCACCGACCCGACGGCGGCGAGCTATCAGGGCGATTACCGGCCGCTCGAGAAACTGGGGCTCGAGAAGTACGTGGTAAACAGCCGCTAGGCGCCGTCACCGCAGCCATGCCGCGATCGAAGATACAGAAGATCCTCCGCAGCCTCTGGCCCCGGCGCCTCCACGCCCGGATCTCCCTGCTCGGCGCGCTGCTCTTCGCCGGCGCCGTCACCGCCTATTCCTGGCACATCGTCGCCGACCAGACCGAACTGGGCACCGCGGCGCTCGAGAACCAGGCCCGGGCGCTGGCCGGCAACATCGCCACCTCGAGCGCGGGACTGCTGGTCACGCGCCGCTATTCTGAGCTCGAGGAGCTGCTGCTGCGCAGCGCCCAGTTCCCGGACGTGCTCCGCATCCAGGTCGCCGGCCCGCAGGGGCGGGTGCTGTCGGACGTGGCGCGCACCGCCGCCGGCCCGCAACCGAATTTCGCCGCCGCGGTCCTGCGCCCGCCGGCGGAGACCCGGGCGTTGCTCGTGCACGAGGCGGGACACCTCACCGTGTGGCAGCCGATCGAGGCCGGGACGCCGGTCGGCTGGGTCCGCGTCGAATACGACCTGCGCCAGGTCGCCGCGGCGCGCGCGGAGATCCTCGAGGACGGCCTGCTGAGCGGGCTCGCCACCCTGGCCGTCGCCATCGTGCTGTTCGTATTGTTTCTGCGGCGCCCGATGCGGGCGATCGCCCGGGCGACGGAGTTCGCCGGCCGGCTCGACGAGCGCCGCGGCGCCCGCTACGCGGTGGATCGCGGCGCCGAGGAGATCGAGCGGCTGGGCGAGGCGCTGGATCATGTCTCCCAGCGGCTGCACGAGCACGAGCGCGCCGTCTCCGCCACGTCCGCGCGGCTGCACGCGGTGTTGCAGAACGCCGTTGACGGCATCATCACGCTGGACGAGCACGGCCGGATCGAGTCCTGCAACCCGGCGGCGGAGCGCGTTTTCGGCCGGGGCGGCGACGAGATGGTCGGACAGCGGCTCGACGCGCTGGTCCCGGATCTGGT
>MFSY01000029.1:17818-20605 GCA_001785175.1 Candidatus Muproteobacteria bacterium RIFCSPHIGHO2_01_FULL_65_16
CGGCCGGCGGCCTGAATTTCCCCCCGTACACGCCGGGCGGCGAGATCCGCCTCGAGTGCGAGGCCGCCATCCACCGCAGCGACGGCACCACGAAAACCGCGCTCATCGGCCTGAGCGAGATGTGGCTCGACGAGCGGCGCCTGTTCGTCGTCACCGTGCACGACATCACGGAGCGGAAGCGGCTGGACCGGATGAAGGACAATTTCATCTCCTCCGTGAGCCACGAGCTGCGCACGCCGCTCACCTCGACCCACGCCGCGTTGGATCTGCTGGCGCACGGCGGGGCGGATGGCATCAGCGGCGCGGCCCGGGACCTCGCGGCGCTCGCCTACAAGAACAGCGCGCGCCTGATACGCATCGTCAACGACATCCTGGACTTCGAGAGCATCGAGGCGGGCGAGGCCGTGTTCGAGGCGCGCGCGATAGAACTGCGGCCGCTGCTCGAGCAGGTCATCGCGGCCCACGAGGATCGGGCGCGGCGGCGCGGCGTGCGGATCACGCTCGCGACCGACGCGCCGTCCGCGCCGGTCCTGGCGGACCCGCTCATGCTCACGCGCGCGCTCGCGCACCTGCTCGAGAACGCCGTGCGGTTGTCGCCGCCGCAGGGCGAGGTGCTCGTCGCGCTCGCGCGCCGCGACGGCCGGGTGCGCATCACCGTTACCGACCACGGCCCCGGCATCCCGGAGACGGCGCGCAAGCACATCTTTCATAAATTCGTGCAGGTGGACGACGCCGACATCCGCTACCGCGAGGGCGCGGGGTTGGGCCTGAGCCTCGCCCGCGCCGTCATCGTCCGCCACGGCGGCACGATCGAGTTCGAGAGCGCGCCGAACGTCGCCACCACATTCCGCGTGGAGCTGCCGGAGGCCGGGGCGGACGAGGAGGCCAGGAGCAACGCCGGGAATTGAAACCTGTCTCAAGATACTTTATCCGCGGATGAACGCGGATTTGTTTCCAGGGATGAACGCAGATATACGCGGGCCGGATGTTTCACGGCCCGATCTCGTTTGGCGCGCCGGCCGCGCGCAGCGCCAGCAACTCCGCGCCGACTAATTCGCGCCGCCAGCCGTGCGCGAGCGCGGCGGCGGGATCGCCCCGGAGCAGCGCGAGGATGTCCTTGCGGCTCGCCAGCAGCGTCGGGCTGATATTCCGCTCCGCCGCGAGCGCGCGCAGCCGCGCGCTCATGCGCTCGTAGAGCGCCTGCTGCTCGCGGTCGAGGCGCGCGGGGGCGTCCCACCAGCGCCGCGCGGGCGCGCTCAGCCCGCGTCGCACGGCCGCGAGAATGTCTTCGCCCCACGTGCGCGCGATCGTCCCGCCGACACCGGTGATGCGACTCAGTCCGTCCAAACTGTCCGGCGTGGCGCGCGCGATGTCGAGCAGCGCCGCGTCCGGCAGCACCCAGGCGCGCGGGAGATTGCGTTGCTGCGCCGCGCGCTCGCGCCAGGCGGCGAGCTCCTTCAGCACGGTCTGCGCCGCGGGCGGCAGATAATGCGCCTGCGGCAGGCGCCGCCAGGCGTCGTCGGGGTCGTTGCGGTACAGCGCCGGGGCGGTGAGCGCGGCGCACTCCTCCTCCAGCCAGGCCTGGCGTTCGAGCGCGGCCAGCTTGCGGTCGAGCGCGAGATACAACTCACCCAGGTAGCGCACGTCGTCCTCGGCGTAGCGGATCAGCTCCGGGGCCAGCGGCCGCCGCTCCCAGTCGGCGCGGGTGTGGAGCTTGTCGAGCCGGACGTCCGTGACGGTCGCGACCAGCGCGGCATAACCGATCTGATCGCCGTGGCCCGTGAGCGCGGCGGCGATCTGGGTGTCGAACACGGGCGCGGGTGGCGATCCCTTGAGGTCGTAAAACACCTCGAGGTCCTGGCGTGCCGAATGGAAAACCTTGAGCGTGCGCGGCGCGTAAATCAGATCCAGCAGCGGGGAAATATCCGCCAGCGCCAGGGTGTCTACGCACGCCAGGACTCCGGGCGCGGCCACCTGCACCAGGCACAGCCGGGCGTAATAGGTTTTGGCGCGCGCGAACTCGGTGTCGAGCGCGATCCACGGGGAATCCCGCAACTGTCGGCACAGGCCCTCGAGCGCGGCGGCGGTGTGAATGAGTTGCCCGGTCATGTAGGTGATAAGAATCTCTAAACAACAAAATAGAGATTAACCGCCAAGACGCCAAGAACGCCAAGTTTTTTTATCTCTGGGCACAGTCTTTCTTGGCGACCCCCGGCTTACAGCCTGCCGGGGCAGGCTCGCCGCCTTGGCGGTTCAAAATCATATTCATTTAGAGGTTCTTGGGGCTAACGCCGTGAATTTTGGTTTATGATAGCCGGATGAATCAGCTTGGCGGGACAGCGCGCGCCGCGGGGACGTCGGGCGGCGCGACCCGAGCGGTGATTTTTTCGTGTCTGGTCGCGGCGCTCGCCGCCTGCGGGCCCGGGGGCGCGCCGGAGTACCGTGCGCGCGATTTTATCGAGGCCCTGGTGCGCGAACCGGAAAATACGCAGAAGCTGCAAACGCTCGCGCGCCCGCCCGCGGGCCAGGCGCCGCAGGAGCTGGTGCAGGGGGTGTCGGCCAGGGTCGCCTTGGATTTTTTGCGCGCGCGCCGGGCGCAGGGGGCGGATCTCATGTTCACCCTCGGCGAGGTGCAGCGGCCGGACAGGCAGCGGCGGATCGTGGCGGTCGCGGTCTCCCACTCGGAACCAACGGAGATTCCCGGGGCGCAGACAGCGGCGCGGCGCGAGATCGTGTTCAAGGTGAAAATCGAGGGCAACGAGCAATGGCGCATAACGCGCGTGTGGG
>MFSY01000030.1:0-8678 GCA_001785175.1 Candidatus Muproteobacteria bacterium RIFCSPHIGHO2_01_FULL_65_16
GAAGGGGGCGCGGACAGGATGTCCGCGCCTGATCTTCGAGGCCGGATGCCTCGTAGATCAGCGCCGGGACCCGGAACCGCGGATGCGCGGGAGTATTCGCGTCATCCGGGGGGTCCTTCTCTTTGGGTACTTTCTCTTGGACAAGCAAGAGAAAGTAGCCCTGGGTGCGGGGCGGGAGCATCCCGCATTCATATACACGCCGCCCGTAGGGCGGCCAAATCTTCAGGGCGTGGAGTCCGGCGCCGCTTCCTTCTTGACCGGGAGCATGTCCTCGCGCGTGATGCCGAGCGCCAGGGTCACGGGGGTGGCGATGAAGATCGAGGAGTAGGTGCCGACGGCGATGCCGGCGATCATGGCCACGGAGAAGCCGCGCATGATCTCGCCGCCGTAGAAGAACAGCGCCAGCATGGTGAGCAGCGTCGTGCCCGAGGTGATGATGGTGCGCGACAGCGTCTCGTTCACCGAGGTGTTCATGATCTCGATCACGGAGTGCTTGCGCAGCTTGCGGAAGTTTTCGCGGATGCGGTCGAACACGACGACGGTGTCGTTCAGCGAGTAGCCGAGCACCGCCATGATCGCGGCCAGCACGGAGAGCGAGAACTCCATCTGCGTGAACGAGAAGAACCCGAACACCAGGAACACATCGTGCGCGGTGGCGGCGATCGCGCCCACGGCGAAGCGCCACTCGAAGCGGAAGATCACGTAGATCAGGATGCCGATCGCCGAAAACAGCAGCGCCAGCCCGCCCTTCTCGACCAGCTCGCGGCCGACCTGGGGGCCGACGAACTCGACGCGCTTGACCTGCGCGGCGCACGGCGCCGGGGTCTTGGACTCCCGCGCGAGGCATTTCTGCGCCTGGCCCGGCCGGCTTTCCACCTCGCGTTCCCCGACCGCCGCGCGCAGCACCTCGATCACCTTGGCGCTCCCCCTGGCGCTGTCCTCGCCGGCGCGCAGCGGCAGGCGCACCATGACATCGCGCGCGGTGCCGAAGCGCTGCACCACGGCGTCGCCCATGTCGTGGTCCGCCAGCGCCTTGCGCGCCTCGGCCACGTCCACCGGCCGGGAGTAGGTAATCTCGACGAGCGTGCCGCCGGTGAAATCGAGACCGAAGTTCAGGCCGTACACGAACAGCGCCACGAGCGTGAGCGCGTTCAGGAACATGGACACGCCGATCCACAGCCGGCGCCGGCCGATGAAGTCAATATGGGTGACGCGCTTGAATATTTCCATGGCGGCCTAGACCGGCACCTTTTCCAGCTTGCGGCCGCCGAAGGCCAGGTTGGTGACGGCGCGCGCGCCCATGACGGCGGTGAACATGGTGGTGAGGATGCCGATGCTCAGGGTGATGGCGAAGCCCTTGATCGGTCCGGTGCCGAAGTTGAACAGCATCACCGCCGCGATCAGCGTGGTGATGTTGGCGTCGGCGATGGTGGCGAAGGCCTTCTCGTAGCCGGCGTGGATGCTCGCCTGGGGGGTGTTGCCGTTCCTGATCTCCTCGCGGATGCGCTCGTTTATGAGCACGTTCGCGTCCACCGCCATGCCGAGCGTGAGCAGGACGCCGGCGATGCCGGGCAGCGTGAGCGTCGCCTGGAACAGCGACAGGACCGCCACCAGCAGCACCAGATTGAGCAGCAGCGCGACGTTGGCGATCAGACCGAAGAGCTTGTAATAAAAGATCATGAACACGACCACGGCGATGAAGCCGATGATCGTCGCCTTCACGCCCTGCTCGATGTTCTCCTGCCCCAGCGATGGGCCGACGGTGCGCTCCTCGATGATCTCCACCGGCGCCGCGAGCGCGCCGGCGCGCAGCAGCAGCGACAGCTCGTTGGCCTCCTGCACGCTGTCCATGCCCTCGATCTGGAAGCGCTTGCCGAGTTGGCTTCGAATCACCGGCGCGGTGATGACCTCCTCCACCCGGCGACTCGTGCGCGCCTCGCGCCCGTTTTCGTCCAGCACCGGCCGACCCTGGGCGTCGAGCCTGGGCTCGGACTTGATCTCGATGTATACCACCGCCATGCGCTTGCCGACGTTCTCGCCGGTGACGCGCTGGTTGATGGCCGCGCCGCGCGCGTCGAGCGTGATGGAGACGATCGGGCCGCCGCTCTGGCTGTCGAAGCCGGGCGCGGAGTCCACGATGTTGTCACCGGAATAGATCAGACGGTTCTTGAGCAGGATCGGGCGGCCGTCGCGCATCTTGTAGAGCTTCGAGCCGAGCGGCACGTTGCCGGCCGCGGCGCCGACGACGTCGTGCTCCTCGTCCACCAGCATGATCTCGAGCGTCGCGGTGCGGCCGAGGAGCTCCTTGGCCTTGGCCGTGTCCTGCACCCCCGGCAACTGCACCACGATGCGGTCCTCGCCCTGCTGCTGGATGATCGGCTCGGCCACGCCGAGCTCGTTCACGCGGTTGCGCAGCGAGGTCATGTTCTGCTCGAGCGCGAAGCCGCGCTTCTCCTTGAGCGCCGCGTCGCCGATCCGCCCGGCGAGGGCGGGCTCCCCGCCGCGGACCTCGTCCATGAGCGCCAGCTCCGGCAGCTCCTTCTTGATCGCGCCGCGCGCCTTGTCGCGCTCGGCCTCGTCGCGGAAGCGGATCTCCACCCCGCCGGCCTCGAGGCGGCTCACGGTGAGATAGCGCACCTTCTGCTCGCGCAGCACCCGCCGCAGGTCGTCGGCATAGCTTTCCTCGGCCTTTTTCAGGACCGCGCGCATGTCCACCTGCATCAGGAAATGCACGCCGCCGCGCAGATCGAGACCGAGATACATGGGCTTGGCGCCCAGCCATTCGAGCCACGCCGGGGTCGCGGGCAGCAGATTGAGCGCCACCGTATAAGTGTCGCCGAGATCCTTCTGCACCAGATCGCGCGCCCGGATCTGGGTCTCGGTGTCGGCCAGGCGGACCTTAGCGCCCTTGTCGTCCAGCGCGGCGCCGGCGTAGGCCAGCCCCGCCTGCTTGAGAACACCCTCGGCGCGCGCGAGCAGCGCCGCGTCCACCTTGGTCGTGCGCGTGGGCGAGATCTGGATCGCCGGATATTCGCCGTAGAGATTGGGCAGGGCGTAGACGGCCCCGACCAGCGTCGCCGCGAGGATCAGCAGGTATTTCCAGAGCGGGTATTTGTTCATGTTTCAGGAGTAGCAAGTTACAAGTTATAAAGTCAGTTACAAGTAGCAAGTTTCAAGTTACAAGTAAGCAACAAAGACACAATAGTACTTGCTACTTGCCACTTGCTACTTGCTACTTGCCACTTGCCACTAGCTACTTGCTACTGACTTTATGGTGCCCTTGGGCAGCACCTGCTGGATCGCCTGGCGCTGGATTTTGATCTCCACGCCTTGGGCGACCTCCAGGGTCACGAAGCTGTCGCCCAGGCCGGTGATCTTGCCCAAGGCCCCGCCGGTGGTCACCACCTCGTCGCCCTTGGCGAGGGCGGCGACCATCGCCTTGTGCTCCTTGGCGCGCTTGGTCTGCGGCCGGATCATCAGAAAATAGATCACGACGAACAGCAGAACTATCGGCAGTAGTTGGCCAAATTGTCCGAATGCACCGAAGCCCGGCGGTGGAGCGTTGCCGGGGGCGGGCGCGGGCGTCTCGGCCCGGACTTCGGATATAAAGTGGTTCATGTTGTATCCTTAATAAAAAAACAATAGACAGGATTAACAAGATTACTCAGGATTCACAGGATTAAAGCTTGGATCATCATCCTGTTAATCCCGCAAAATCCTGTTAATCCTGTCCATAATCTTCAGATTTCGAGTTCCGCCCGGCCGTCCGGGCGGCGCATACGATAA
This sequence comes from Candidatus Muproteobacteria bacterium RIFCSPHIGHO2_01_FULL_65_16, assembly GCA_001785175.1. GTDB lineage: Bacteria > Pseudomonadota > Gammaproteobacteria > Acidiferrobacterales > Sulfurifustaceae > MFSY01. The sequence goes on from MFSY01000030.1 coordinate 3,787, forward strand.
AACTTCTCGGAGAAATCATCCAGTCTTTTTTCCGCGATCGCCTCCCGCAGGCCACGCATCAGGGACTGGTAATAGTAAAGATTGTGGATCGTCGCCAGCCGCGCCCCCAGTATCTCGTTGGCCCGCTGCAGATGCCTGAGGTACGCCCGGCTGTAGTTCCGGCAGGTGTAGCAGCCGCACCGATCATCCACCGGGGCGGTGTCCCGGGCGTGGGCGCTGTTGCGGATCTTGAGGCTGCCGCGGTGGGTGAACAGCCAGCCGTTGCGGGCGTTGCGCGTCGGCAGCACGCAGTCGAACATGTCCATGCCGCGCTTGACGGCCTCGACCAGGTCCTCCGGCGTGCCCACACCCATGAGGTAGCGCGGCCGGTCCGCCGGCATCCGCGGCGCGATGTGCGCGACGATGCGGAACATCTCGTCCTTGCTCTCCCCCACCGACAGCCCGCCGACGGCGTAGCCGTCGAAGCCGATCTGCTTGAGCCCGGTCAGGGAGATATCCCGCAGGTGTTCGTACATCCCGCCCTGGACGATGCCGAAGAGCGCGGAAGGGTGAGCGCCGTGCGCGATCTTGCTGCGCTCGGCCCAGCGCAGCGAAAGCTCCATCGAGGCGCGCGCCTCGGGCTCGGTGGCCGGATGGTGAGTGCACTCGTCGAACACCATGATAATGTCGGCGGCGAACGCCTGCTGCACGGCAATGGACTCCTCCGGCCCGAGAAAGATGCGCGCCCCGTCCACCGGCGACTGGAACCACACGCCCTGCTCCGTGAGCTTCCGCAGTTTGCCCAGGCTCCAGACCTGAAAGCCGCCCGAGTCGGTGAGGATCGGCCCGTCCCAGTGCATGAAGCGGTGCAGGCCGCCGTGCGCCTTTATGACCTCCACCCCCGGGCGCAGCATGAGATGAAAGGTGTTGCCGAGGATGATCTCGGCGCCGCACTCGCGCAGCTCCTCCGGCGTCATGGCCTTGACCGTGCCGTAGGTGCCGACCGGCATGAACGCCGGCGTCTCGACGGCGCCGCGGTCAAACGTCATGCGCCCGCGGCGCGCGGCGCCGTCGGTGTTGAGAAGGTCGAATTTCATAAAACCAGTGGCAAGTGACAAGTAGCAAGTGGCAAGTGGCAAGTAAAACCAGATATTAGCAAACTTGCTACTTGCTACTTGCTGCTTGAAACTGGGGTAAAACAAACATCGCGTCCCCGTAGCTGTAGAAGCGGTACTTCTGCTCGACCGCGTGGCGATAGGCATCGAGCACATGCTCCGTGCCGCCGAAGGCGCACACGAGCATGAGCAGCGACGATTCCGGCAGGTGAAAGTTGGTGAGCAGCGCGTCCACGATCCGGAACCGGTAACCGGGGTAAATAAAAATATCGGTCGCGCCTGCGTAAGGTCCGACCCGTCCGTCCGTCGCCGCCGTCTCCAGGGCCCGCACCACGGTCGTGCCGACGGCGATGACGCGCCGGCCCGCGCCCTTCGCGGCATTCACGCGCGCCGCGGCGGCTTCGCCCACGGTCAGCAATTCGGCGTGCAGGCGATGTCCGGATATGTCCTCCACGCGCACCGGCTGAAACGTGCCGGCGCCGACGTGCAGCGTGACGAACGCCCGCTCCACCCCCATCGCATCGAGCCGCGCGAGCATGGCGGCGTCGAAATGCAGGCCGGCGGTGGGCGCCGCGACCGCCCCGGGGACGCGCGCGAAGATCGTCTGGTAGCGTTCCCGGTCGCCCGGCTCGTCGGCGCGCGTTATATACGGCGGCAGCGGCGTGTGGCCGATGCGTTCGAGGATTTCCCGCGCCGGTGTATCCGACTCGAATTCGAGCTCGAAGAACTCGCCCGCGCGCGCACACACGCGCGCTTCCACCCCGCCGTCGAAGCGGATGCTCCGCCCGGGCCGCGGCAACTTGCTGGCGCGCACCTGCGCCAGCACGCGGCGCTCGTCCAGCACGCGCTCCACCAGGACCTCGACCCGGCCGCCGCTGTCCTTGACGCCGAGCAGGCGCGCCGGGATCACGCGCGTGTCGTTGAACACCATGAGGTCGCCCGGGCGCAGCAGCGCGGGCAGGTCGGCGAACGTCAGGTCGCGCCGCGCGCCGCTCGCGCCGTCCAGGGCGAGCAGCCGGCTGGCCGTGCGCGGGTGCGCCGGGCGCTGGGCGATAAGCTCCGCCGGAAGTTGATATTGGAAGCAGGACCTGAGCATGTTCGAGATCGTGCGCGGCGCGGGCGGCGTGCACGCCGGGGCGCGATACTATACTATTTAGCGCCAGGCCGCCGCAGCGCGGAATTCATCCTGGCTCGCCGTCGAGGGAACATGACCGGTACGCGGTACTCGCTGGAAGTAAATCCGACAATCCCCGCCCGCCTCAAGCGGCTGGAGGAGCTGGCCAACGATCTCCTGTACAGCTGGGACCGCGAGGTGCGCGGCCTGTACTTCCGTCTCGACCGGCAGTTGTGGGAGGCGTGCGGCCACAACCCAAAGGTCTTCCTGCGCCGCATCTCGCAACAGCGTCTCGACGAGGCGGCGGAGGACCGCATCTTCGTCGAGGACTACAACCGCGTGCTCTCGGTCTACGACACCTACCACCAGGAGCGCGCCAAGTCCAGCATCCAGCAGCTGCTCGATCCCGAGCAGGACCTGGTCGCCTACTTCTGCGCCGAGTTCGGCTTCCACGAGAGTTTCCAGATCTATTCCGGCGGCATGGGGATCCTCGCCGGCGATCACTGCAAGGCGGCGAGCGACCTCGGCATCCCGTTCGTGGCCGTGGGCGTGCTCTACCGCCAGGGCTATTTCACCCAGACCATTGACGCCGAGGGCAACCAGGTGGCGCATTACGCGCCGACCCATTTCGCCGATCTCCCGATCCGCCCCGCCACCGACGCCAAGGGCCAGGAGATCCACGTCCCGCTCGACATGCCCGGGCGGCGCGTCACGCTCAAGGTGTGGAAGGCCAAGGCCGGCCACATCACGCTCTATCTGCTCGATTCGGACCTGCCGGAAAACGCCGAGGCCGACCGGCGCATCACCTACCAGCTCTACGGCGGCGACATCAACACGCGCATCCAGCAGGAGATCGTGCTCGGCATCGGCGGGGTGCGGGCGCTGCGCGCGGTCGGGCTGAAACCGACGGTGTGGCACATCAACGAGGGCCACGCCGCGTTCATGATCCTGGAGCGCTGCCGCGAGCATGTCGGCCAGGACCTCGATTTCGACGGCGCCCTGGAGCTGGTGGCGGCCAACACGGTCTTCACCACGCACACGCCGGTGCCGGCCGGCCACGACATCTTCGACCAGCACCTGATGCAGACCTACTTCGCCGATTACGCGAGGCAGCTCGGCCTGGACATGGACCGCTTTCTCGGCCTCGGCGCCAACACGAACAATCCCGGCGGCTTCAACCAGACGGCGCTCGCGCTCCGGGGCTCGCGCTTCCGCAACGGCGTCTCGCGCACGCACGGCGGCGTGGCCGCGCGCATGGCGGCGTACCTCTGGCCGCAGATCCCGCCGGATGAGAACCCGCTGGGTTACATCACCAACGGCGTGCACGTGCCCACGTTCCTCGCGCGCGAGTGGGTGAGCCTGTTCGACATGCGCTTCGGCGGCGGCTGGCGCAACGAGCTGCTCAACAAGGAATTCTGGGAGCACATCAACGACATCCCCGATCACAGCTACTGGAGCCTGCGCCAGTCGCTGAAGGCGGAGATGCTGTCCGATGTGCGGCGGCGCGTCATCCTCCAGCAGCGCCGCAACTGCTGCAGCGAGGCGCTGATCGGGCGCTACATCCAGCATCTGACGCCGCACGAAACCGACATCCTGACCATCGGCTTCGCGCGCCGTTTCGCCACCTACAAACGCGCCACGCTGCTGTTCTCCGACCCGCAGCGCCTGGCGCGCCTGTTCAGCGATCCCCGGCGCCCGGTGCTGCTGATCGTCGCCGGCAAGGCGCACCCGAACGACGCGCCGGCCCAGCGCATGATCAAGGTGATCCACGACTTTTCCCGGCGTCCGGAATTCGCCGGGAAGATACTGGTGGTGGAGGGCTACGACCTGGCGCTGGCGCGCAAGCTGGTGACGGGCGTGGACGTCTGGCTGAACACGCCGGAATATCCGCTGGAGGCGAGCGGGACCTCGGGCGAGAAGGCCGCCATCAACGGCGTCATCAACCTGAGCGTGCTCGACGGCTGGTGGGACGAGGGCTTCAACGGCGAGAACGGCTGGAGCATCACCCCGCACGGCCCGCAGTTCGACCACGCCTACCGCGACCGCGAGGAGGGCCAGGAGCTGCTCGAGATCATCGAGAAGCAGGTGATCCCGCTCTACTACGAGCGCAACGGCTACGGCTACTCCGAGGGCTGGGTGAAGAAATCCAAGGCCTCGATGAAGTCGGTGATGCCGCGCTTCAACGCCCAACGCATGGTGATGGACTACGTGCAGAAATATTACGCCCCGGCCAGGAAACAGCTCCTGGTCATGCAGGGCAACAACTTCGCCCGCGCCCGGGAGCTCGCGGCCTGGAGGAAAAAGATCGCGCAGAAATGGCCGCAGGTCCGGCTCCAGCGTCTGGACAGCCCGGCGCAACAGATCACCTCCGGCGCCGTGCTGCCGCTGCGCGTCGCCGCCGCGCTCAACGGCCTCGAGGCCGACGACGTCCTGGTGGAATGCCTGGTCGGCACGGAAAGCGAGAGCGGCGAATTCGTGGTGAAGGACAAGCACGTGTTCTCCCCCGCCGGGCGCAACGACGCGGGCGAGACGCTGTTCAACCTCGACCTCAAGCCGCGGCTTCCCGGCCTGCAGTATTACGAGATACGCATCTACCCGTTCCACGCGGCGCTCGCGCACCGCTTCGAGGCGGGATATATGATTAGGCTGTAAATAAAACAGTTATAAAGTCAGTTACAAGTAGC
>MFSY01000030.1:8732-29069 GCA_001785175.1 Candidatus Muproteobacteria bacterium RIFCSPHIGHO2_01_FULL_65_16
TACTTAACTAATTCGCGCCCATACAGCGCGATCAGGCGCTTCAACTTCGCGCCGATGTCCTCCGTGAGCTGATCCCATTCGAACCGCCAGCGCCAGTTGCCGCTCGTCGTGCCCGGGGTGTTCATGCGCTGCCCGCGCCCGAGCCCGAGGATGTCCTGCAGCGGAAGCACGGCGAGCCGCGCCACCGACATGAGCGCGGCGCGGATCAGCGGCCACGGCATGGGCTCGTGCCGATAGCCCAGGTATTCGACGACGGCGAGCTGCTTCTCCGGCGGCAGCGCCTCGAACCAGGCGCGCGTGGTGTCGTTGTCGTGCGTGCCGGTGTAGACGACGCAGTCGGCGCTGTGGTTGTGCGGCAGGTACGGGTTGTCGGGACCGCTGTCGAAGGCGAACTGCAGGATCTTCATGCCCGGGAAGCCGTACTGCTCGCGCAGGGCGTGCACCGCGGGCGTGATGAACCCCAGGTCCTCGGCCACCAGCGGCAGCGCGCCGAGCTCGCGCGTGAGCGCCGCGAACAGCTCCCGCCCCGGGGCCTTCGCCCAGCGCCCGTTCTCCGCCGTCGCCGCGGCCGCCGGGATCTCCCAGCAGGCCTCGAAGCCGCGGAAGTGATCCACCCGGATAAGATCGAAGCGCTGCAATTCCGTCCGCAGGCGGATCGTCCACCAGCGGAAGCCGTCCGCCCGCATGCGTTCCCAGTCGTACAACGGATTGCCCCAGCGCTGGCCGGTGGCGGAGAAATAATCCGGCGGCACGCCGGCCACCATGAGCGGCTGGCCGGCGGCGTCGAGCAGGAAATATTCCCGGTGCGCCCACACCTCGGTGCTGTCGTGGGCGACGAAGATCGGCATGTCGCCGAAGAGCAGGACGCCGCGCTCATTGGCGTAGGCCTTCAGCTCGCGCCACTGGCGCGCGAAGACGAACTGCTCGAAACGCACCTCCTCGATGTCCGCCGCCAACCGCGCGCGCGCCTGTCCCAGGGCGTCCGGCCCGCGGTCGCGCAGCGCGGGCGGCCACTCCCACCACGCAAGACCATGGTGCTCCTTGCGCAGCGCCTCGAACAACGCGTAGTCCTCGAGCCAGGCCTGTTCGCTTTCGCGGAAGGCCTCGTACGCCGCGCGTTCCTCACCGCTCGCGCGCGAGCCGAAGGCGCGGAACGCGTGGTGCAGCGCCTCGCGGCCGTCGCCGGCGGTCGCGGGCTCGAGCCAGCCCCACTCCCCAATCCGCCCGGGGGACACCAGGCGCGGGTTGCCGGCGTGCGCCGACAGGCAATTGTAGGGCGAGGCGTCGTCGTGGCGGGTGGGGCCGAGCGGCAACATCTGCCACACGCTGAATCCGGCCTGCGCCAGAAAATCGGCGAACCGGTAGGCATCCGGGCCGAGATCGCCGCCGGGCAGCGAGGTCGGATGCAGCAGCACCCCGGCGCGGCGTTTGTCTAAAATAGTTTTCACCACAGAGAGCGCAGAGATTGATTAATCCAGACCATGTGAACCGTCATCGCCGCATTGATGATCGTTTCCGTCAACCCGTTGATTGCCAGTCCCATAGTTCTTTTCTCCGCGCCCTCTGCGTTCTCTGCGGTGAAGAACTCTTATGCCGCAGGCTGACCCGGCCGCATCACGCCGCCGTGCAACGGCGCGCCGCGGCCGTGCGCGAACACGTGCGCGAGATACTCCGGCGGCTCGACGCCCAGCAGTTGATACAGGTTGGTCAGATGCCGGCGGTAGAGATGCTCGAAGTCGCTCACGGTCGCCGCCGGGTTGTCCGCGCCGAACCACCAGAACCAGTCCGAGCCCTCGCACACGGCGAGCTGGCGTTCCGCGCGCGCCAGCTGGTCCGTGCCCAGGCGCGGCGCGGCGGCGTCGAACGCGCGCTTGGCGTCGCCGAGCATGTCCCAGGCGCGGTTCTTGTCGGGATCGCCGACCCAGGTGGAAAACGTGCCGTACACCCAGCTCCCCGCCACCACCTGCGGCAGGTGCCCGGCGGCGCTGGTCTTGAGACAGTCGGAGAACGTGGTGAGCTCGATGGCGGGGTGTTGCGCCAGGCGCGCGTACAGGGCGTCGAGGAAATAATAGGCGTTCTCGGGATAGTGCTCCCAGGCGTTTTCGCCGTCGAGGATCACCGACACCACCCGGTCGGAATGTCCGCGGCAGCAGACGGCGATCTGCTCCAGGTGATGCGTGAAGTTATTCACCGCGTCGTCGCCGTGCCAGCCGGCGTAGGTGAAGCCGATAAGATCCGACAGGCCGTCGTCGCGGAAGAAACAGGCGATGCCGCCGTCTTCCGGCGCGTAGGGCCGGTAGAGCCAGGCCTCCTTCATGGCGTGCGGCGCGTGCCCGGAGCGGGCGAGGCTGTGGCGCAGCACGCCTTCGCCGCTCGCGGCCCAGGTGAAGCCGGCCTCCCGCAGCAGCCTCAGGGTCCGCGCGCTGATCGCGCCCTCGGCCGGCCAGCAGCCCGCCGGGGTGTGGCCGAAGTGCTTGCGGAACGTCTCGATGCCGCGCTGGATGTGCCAGCGCGCCCGCTCCTCCCCGCCCGGGTAGCGTTCGAGCAGCGGCAGGGACGCGTGCGGCGCGGCCTCGCGCGCGCTGTGGAAATCGAGCAACAGGGGGATGATCGGATGCGCGTACGGGGTGACGGACAGCTCCACCCGGCCGGAGCCGGCGAGGCGCGCGTAGCGCGGCAGGATGTTCGTCAGCAGCTCGCCGATCACGGCCAGCAACTCGCGCCGGTCGTGCAGTGTGTACTGCGCGCCCTTTTCCAGAAGACGCTTCACCCGCGCATCCGTGCGGCGCACGGTCTCGCCGAGCCAGGCGAGATGATGCCAGGCGAGCAGATCCGCCAGGAACTGATCGCTCAGATAGGACAGGCCGTCGGTGTGGGCGCACAACCACTTGGCCATCTCCGCCAGACGCCGGTAGGGCGCGAAGCGCTGGATCATGCGCGTCTCGTTGGCGCGCAGGCAGGCCTTGATGAGGCCCAGGCGCGACTCGGCGTCCGCCGGCAGCGGCGCCGCCAGGGACGCGAGCAGCGGATCGCGGATCGCGCGGCTGTTGCTCAGGAATCCATCCACCTGCCCGGCGTAATCCTCGATCTGTTCCAGCAGCAGCGGCGCGAGATTGATCACGGCGCGCGCGGACGGATGCGCCTCCAGGTGCGCCGCCATATCCACGTAGTCCTTGATCGCGTGCAGATAGGTCCAGGGAAGATGATAGGCGCCGCTGATGAGGTCGCGGTACTGCGGCTGATGCATGTGCCAGCAGAGGACGACCTTGAGCCGCGCGTCAGCGGACATGATGCAGCTCCTGACCGAGCATCTCCGGGGTGACCACGGTCACGCCGCCCGGCGTGACATAGAAGCGTTTGGCGTCCTGCTCCGGGTCCACGCCGATCACCGTGCCGTCGGGTATGACGCAACCCCTCTCGACGACCACCCGGTGCAGGCGGCAGCTGGGCCCGATCGTGACGTCGGGCATGACGACGGAGTCGGTGACATTGCTGAACGAATCCACGCGCACGTTGGAAAACAGCAGCGAATGGCGCACCACCGCGCCGGAGAGGATGCAGCCGCCCGAGACCATGGAGTCCACCGCCATGCCGCGCCGATCGTCGTCATCGAACACGAACTTGGCCGGCGGCAGTTGCTCCTGGTAGGTCCAGATCGGCCATTCCCGATCGTAGAGATTGAGCTCCGGGGTCACGCCGATCAACTCCATGTTCGCCTCCCAGTAGGCGTCCACGGTGCCGACGTCGCGCCAGTAGGCCCGCTGGTCGCCCTGGGGATCACGAAACGGATAGGCCATGACCCGGTGGCGGTCAATCAGGGACGGGATGAGGTCCTTGCCGAAATCGTGCGTCGAGCGCGGCGTGTCCGCGTCCCTGATGAGCTGCTCGTACAAGAACGAGGTGCTGAAGACGTAGATACCCATGCTCGCGAGCGCGTAACCAGGATGGCCCGGCAGCGGCTCGGGCGCCGCCGGCTTCTCGGCGAAACGGACCACCCGGCCCTCGCTGGTCACGGACATCACGCCGAAGGCGCTCGCCCGCTCGAGCTCGACCTCGATACAGCCGATGGTGACGTCCGCGCCGTGCTCGACGTGGGCCATGAGCATGGGACCGTAATCCATCTTGTACACGTGATCGCCCGCCAGGATCAGCACGAAGCTCGGATCGTGGCTACGAATGATATCTATATTCTGGTACACCGCGTCGGCGGTGCCGGCGTACCACGAGGCCTCGATCCGCTGCTGTGCCGGCAGCAGCTCCACGAACTCACCCAGCTCGCCGCGCAGGAAACCCCAGCCCTTCTGGATGTGCAGCAGCAGGGAATGGGCCTTGTACTGCGTCAGCACGCCGACGCGGCGGATGCCGGAGTTCATGCAGTTGGACAGGGGGAAGTCTATGATGCGGAATTTGCCGCCGAAGGGAACGGCGGGCTTGGCGCGCCATAGCGTCAGGGGCTTGAGCCGCTCGCCGCGTCCGCCGGCCATGATCAGCGCCAGGGTGTCCCGCGTCAGGCGGCTCACATAACGCGCGGCATGGTGTGCCTTCAGTGGTTGCACTTGCTCTCCCTTCCCGGCGCGGAGCGAGGTTGTGTCCTAACATGATGCTGAAAAATCCCGTCCCGGACTTTTTCAGCTCGCTCGCCGCGGCGCAGGTCCGCGGCTTGCTCCATTTTTCGAACACATGAGTGTTCGAAAAATGGCGGTCGGTCCCTCGACCGCACCGCAGGTTGCTGAAAAACGATTTTTTCAGCAACCTGCTAAAAATCCAAGTTTCTCATATCAACTGATGATCGCGGTATAATCCTTGATGCATGTCAAATCCGCGCCGCGGCCAGCCGGCCGAAACCTGACTTCATGAGAGTGCTCTTCGTCGCCAGCGAGGCCCACCCGCTGATCAAGACCGGCGGGCTCGGGGACGTCTGCGGCGGCCTGCCGGCCGCGCTGCGCGCCCGCGGCTGCGACGCGCGCGTGCTGCTGCCCGCCTACCGCGACGCCGTGACGCACGCGGGCGACCTGAAACCGGTGGCGCGGCTCGAGCTACCGCGGCTGGCGGCCCCGGTGACCCTGCTCGAAGGCGTGCTTCCGGGCGCGCGCGTGAAGTTCTGGCTGGTGCATTTTCCACCCGCCTACGACCGCCCCGGCAACCCGTACCTCAACGCCCACGGCCACGCCTGGCACGACAACGCCGCGCGCTTCGCGCTGCTCGCGCGCGCCGCGGCGCTGGTCGCGCTCGGCCGCGCCGGCCTCGAGTGGCGGCCGGACATCGTGCACTGCCACGACTGGCAGACGGGGCTGGCGCCGGCGCTGCTGGCGCAGGAAAGCCCGCGGCCCGCGACCGTCTTCACCATCCACAACCTGTCCTACCAGGGGCTGTTCCCGCACGAGACCTTCACGGCGCTCGATCTGCCGCCGCGGCTGTGGTCCCACGAGGCGCTCGAGTTCCACGGTCAGCTCGCCTTCATCAAGGGCGGGCTCGTGTTCGCCGACCGGCTGACGGCCGTAAGCCCGACCTATGCGCGCGAGATCCGGACGCCCGAGCACGGCCACGGTCTGGAGGGGCTGCTGCGCCACCGCGCGAAATACCTTAAAGGCATCCTCAACGGCATAGACGATAAGATCTGGAATCCGGCGCGCGACATGCATCTCGCCAAACGCTACTCCGCGCGCCACCTTGGCGCCAAGGCGGCGAACAAGGCTGCGCTGCAGCTGGAATTCGGCCTGCCGGACGATCCCGCCGTACCTCTTATCGGCATGGTCGGGCGGCTGGTGCACCAGAAAGGCGTTGATCTCGTGCTCGACGCGCTGCCGCGGCTGATGGAAATGCCGCTGCAGCTGGCGATCCTGGGCACGGGCGACGCCGGCTACGAGACGGCGCTGCGCGCCGCCGCGGCGCGTTACCGCGGGCGGCTGGCGGTGCGCATCGGCTACGACGAGGCCCTCGCCCATCGGGTCGAGGGCGGCGGCGACATATTTCTCATGCCGTCGCGCTTCGAGCCCTGCGGCCTCAACCAGCTCTACAGCCTGCGCTACGGGACCGTGCCGATCGTGCGCCATGTCGGCGGACTGGCCGATACCGTGATTGACGCGACGCCCGGGAACCTGAAGGCCGGCGCGGCCACGGGCTTTGTGTTCGGCGCGCCGGAACCGCGCGCGCTGACGGCGGCGGTCGGGCGCGCGCTCGCGCTCTACCGTGACCGGCGTTCATGGAACAGGCTCGCGCGCGCCGGCATGCGCCGGGATTTCTCCTGGCGTCACAGCGCGGCCGAGTATCTCGAATTGTATGCCGGGCTCGTCCGCGCGAAATCTCCCCGGCACGGACGCAGCACCGGAAAGAGCGGGCGCGCAAAAATCAAAACCGGGAACCGCGGGTAAACGCGGATAAGAGAGTCAGAAAGACAAAGCGACGGCGAAACCACGGATGAACACGGATGGACACAGATAAAGGATCAAGCGACAGAAACGGTGGTACTTCGATCCGTGTTTAAATGAATACGATCCTGAGCCGCCACGGCGCCAGGGACGCCACGAAAGACTGTTTTTCAGCAATAACAAACTTGGCGCTCTTGACGTTCTGGCGGTTCAATATCTTTTTCAAATCTGCGTCAATCTGCGAAATCTGCGGATAAAAGAATTGTTCTCTTGGCGTCCTTGGCGGTTCAATATTTTTCTCAAATCTGCGTTCATCTGCGGTTCCAGTGGTTTTGTTCATGATCCGTGTTTATCCGTGGTTCCCAATTTATTATATCTTCTCTTATCCGCGTTCATCCGCGGTTGCCGTCGCTTTTTGTGTCTTTGGGGCACGGCGCGGTTTGTTGTTGCGGGCGCGCAGCAGGGTCCAGTAGCCGAGGAGATTCACCGGCACCTTCTCGATAACATCGAGCCCGGTGTCGCGGATGAACTGCTCGAGCGACAGGTCCGGCCGGAATCCCATCAGTTTCGAGAACGGCGCCATCAGCCGCTCGAGCGCGGCGATCACCGGGCTCGCGTGGTGGAAGTGGTTGACGATGTAGAGTTCGCCGCCCGGCGCGCACACGCGGCGCATCTCGTCCACCAGGCGGGTCGGATGCGGAACGACCGAGGCCACGTACATGGCCACCACCTTGTCGAAGCTGTCGTCGGGGAACTGCATGTGCTCGGCGTCCATGCAGCGCAGCGCCACCACGTGCTCGAGCTGCAGGCGCGCCTTGCGCTCATGGGCGCGCGCCAGCATCGCGCGCGACAGGTCAATCCCCGTCACCCGCGCGTGACGTGGATAGAGCGGGAGCGAGAGGCCCGTGCCCACCCCGACCTCGAGGATGCGCTCGCCGGGGCGGCAATTCATGCGCTCGATCACCGCCCGGCGTCCCGGCTGGAACAGCGCCCCGAAATAAAGATCGTAGGTCGGGGCGTAGCGGCGGTAAACCTTTTCAATCGCGTCGAGATCCACTTGTACGCTCCTTGTTCTTCGCGGTTGCGGTATTATTACCCGGAATGCGGCCGGTTCCCACAAGCAGGATGCTGCAAAACAAGTTTTTCCGCAACCCGCCGGGCGCGACGCCCCTTGTGCTCGGATCATGGCGCGCCGATCCGGCGCAAACATTGATTAAAATCAAAACTCCGTTCCGGCATTTCTTTACAATTTCCGACTATGGTGGAAGGATGGTGCATGGGAGCGATGCCAACCGGGTCTTCCCGGTGCGGAGGCGATGATGGAAACCAAAACTTTGGAAGAGCTCCGCGCCCTGGCCCAGGCCAGGGGTCTGCGCGACTACGACAAACTCGCGCGCAAGGAACTGCTGAAGCTGCTTGCCGAAAAGAAGTCGGCGCCGGCGAAAAAGTCCAGGCCGACGGCCGGGACCGCCAAACCCAGATCGCGCGCAACCGCTAAAACAGCCGCCAGGCCGGCCGAACCAGCTCCCGCGCCGCCAACCGGCGCCCCCGGACCGGGCGCATACGCCGCGGTCCAGCCCGCGGCGTTGACCCGGCCTTCGCCACCAGACCGGGTCGGCGGCGAAGAAGAGCGCATCGAGGAAGCCAAGTACGCCTTTGTCCCCCGGGGCGAAGCGCCGCCGACCAGCACGTGGGCCACCGGGCTCACGGAAAACATCGAATACTTCCCCGGAGCGCGTGAACCGACCCTGTGCCTGCTGCCGCAGAAGCCCGGCATCCTGCACGCCTACTGGGCGCTCCCGGCGGAAATGCCGGCGCCCCTGCAACTCAGGCTGTGCCGCATGAGCGGGGACGGGTTCGAGATCTTGCAGGAGCTGGCGCTGCCGGCGGCCAGCGGCCAATGGTATTTCCATGTGGGCGAAGACGCCGAACCCGGCGGCTATTTCGTGCACCTCGGTTATTACGATGAGCGCGGCGAGTTCGTCACCGCCATACACCACGGCATCGCGCGTATCCCCAGCCTCTACGCCTCGGAGCACACCGACCGGCTCTGGCGGGTGAGCGAGGATTGGTTTCGCGCGATGTATCTGCGCGCCGGCGGTTTTCTACGCGCCGGCCGCCTCGGCTGGACCGCCGCGATCGGCAGCCCGGGCGGCGCGCCCGGCGCGCGCCTCGCCTGGCCGGGCGGTGTCAGCAGTAAACCTAAATGACAAATGCAACCGCCAAGACGCCAGGAGCGCCAGGTTTTTACTGCTGAAAAAGTGCCTTTCTTGGCGACCTTGGCGTCTTGGCGGTTCAAAAATATTCTTTAGGGCAATCTCCGGGTGCAACCCAAAGGCTACCTCGCGCTCGTTCTGCACGCGCATCTGCCGTTCGTGCGCCATCCGGAGCACGAGCGTTTCCTCGAGGAAGACTGGTTCTTCGAGGCCCTGACCGAAACCTACCTCCCGCTGCTCGAGGTCTTCGAGGGGCTGGCGCGCGACGGCGTGCATTACCGCGTGACGCTGTCGCTCACGCCGACGCTGCTCTCGATGATGACCGATCCGCTGCTCCAGGATCGCTATCTGCGCTATCTCGACGAGCGGCTCGAGGCGCTCGCGGGCGAGCGCCGGCGCACCGAGGGTGATCCATATTTTCACCCGGTGGTGCAATTCTACAGCGATCTTTATGCGCGCCTGCGCCGCCGCTTCGCCGAACAGGACCGCAAGGACGTAACGCAGGCGTTTCGCCGCCTCATGGAATCAGGCCACCTGGAAATCCTCACCTGCGGCGCCACCCACGGCTACTTTCCGCTGTTGGCGGTGAACGAGGAAAGCCTCTATGCCCAGCTCTCCATGGCGATCCGCACGCACCAGCGCATCCTCGGGAGAAGGCCGCGCGGCATCTGGCTGCCAGAGTGCGGCTACAAGCCCGGCGTGGACCGCATCCTGAACGAGTTCGGCCTCGAGTATTTCATTCTGGATTCGCACGGCCTGCTCAACGCCGACCCGCGCCCGAAGTACGGCGTGCACCGCCCGATCCGCACGCCCGGCGGACCCGCCGCCTTCGGGCGCGACTACGAATCGAGCAAACAGGTCTGGGCCGCGGAGGAAGGCTACCCGGGCGATCCCGTGTACCGCGAGTTCTACCGCGACGCCGGCTTCGACGTGCACGAGCCGCATATCAAAAAAATCCTGCACGCCGGTATCCAGACCTTCACCGGCCTCAAGTACCACCGCATAACCGGCAAAACGGACTGGAAGGAACCGTATCATCCGAGCTGGGCGCGCGACCGCGCCGCCGAGCACGCCGGCCACTTCATGTCCAACCGGCAGCTTCAGGTCCAGTGGCTGGCGTCCTTTTTCGACCGGCCGCCGATCGTCGTCGCGCCGTACGACGCCGAGCTCTTCGGCCACTGGTGGTTCGAGGGCCCGCTGTGGATTGATTATCTGCTGCGCAAGATCGCCTACGACCAGAACGATATAAAAACCATCACGCCCGCGGAGTATCTCGACCGCTTCTCCGACCTTCAGCCCGCCGCCCCGCCCGAGTGCTCGTGGGGCGCGGGCGGTTTTCACGAGGTCTGGCTCAACGGTTCAAACGACTGGATCTACCCTCACCTGCACGCCGCCGCCGAAAGGATGTCCGCCATGGTGCAGCGCTTTCCTCATGCCGACGGATTGCAACGCTGGGCGCTCGACCAGGCGGCGCGCGAGCTGCTGCTGGCCCAGTCGAGCGACTGGGCCTTCATCATGAAAACCGGAACCAGCGTGGATTATGCGGTGCGGCGGTTCAAGACCCATGTCCATCGCTTCAGCCGCCTGGCGGACATGGTTGAGACTAACTCGTATGACGAAAATTATTTACGCGATGTGGCTGCGCGTGACAGTCTGTTTCCCGACATGGACTACCGCATTTTTCGATTATCCGCAGATTAACGCAGATTTACGCAGATCAAAAAAGCCGGAACCGCAGATGAAAGCGGAGAAACACTTTTATCCGCAGATTAACGCGGATTTGAGAAAAACAACTTGAACCGCCAAGGACGCCAAGAGAACAAATTCATTTATCCGCAGATTTCGCAGATTAACGCAGATTTGAAAAAACAGGATTGAACTGCCAGGACGCCAGGGTTGCCAGGAAAGGCAACTCTTTTACCGCTTTATCTGTCGCTCTCTTATCTGTGCCCATCTGCGTTTATCCGCGGTTTCGTTAAGCATTTCATTATTGGAACCACAGATGCACACGGATAAACACAGATCACAGTAACACCGTTTCTGTCACTTGATCCTGTATCTGTGTTCATCTGTGTTCATCCGTGGTTTCGTCGTTGCTTTGTCTTTTTACTCTCAAAATCCGCGTCCATCTGTGTTCATCTGTGGTTTCGCCATTGCCGTGTCTCTGCGTCTCTGCGGTGAAAAAACTTCCTTCCAGTAATTTTTCTGGATTCTGTTTAATATTTCATTATTTACCGATTTACCCATAGACCTTTCGCGTTTACTTATCAGAAAGTTAGCGCGCTTTCTTCATGTTGCCACGGCTCCGGAATGCTACTTATTGATTGGCCATCAACCGCGGTGCTAGAGTTATTTTAGGATGAAAATACTCGATAGGCGGTCGAAAAGAGCCGTTGTATGGAGTAAGGTGTAGCACCACTGGGAAAATCTATTGGAAAGCACCGCAGCCAAAAGACCCGCAGGTGCCAGGAGGCGCAGTCTCGCAACTAAGTCAGCATCAAACGCTCTACTATTTTGTTTGTAACCATTTGTTTATAGATGGTTTTTGTGGATACGGCAGAGTGGCATGGGTTATGCAAATGAACATCATCAAGGATAATTCGTGGGCCAAGGCGGGCCTTCCTCAACCGAGACCTTACTCAAGGAGGTAGACCATGGCTAACTTATTCAGCTTCAAGAAGGAAGCCACGCAAGAGGCCGCCAAACCGGCGCCGGGCACCAGCATCTTCTACGACCGGGGTCTGATCCCCAAGCTGGTGAGCGATCACCAGACCATGCTGGGGATGTACAACCAGATCCTGGCGGCGGTATCGGCGCAAAATCCCGCGCTGGTGAAGCAGAAGCTCGGCGAATTCCGCGGGGCCCTGCAAGAGCATCTGCTGACGGAGAACGTCAAGCTGTACATCTATCTGACCAAGCAGCTGGCGGATGACGAGATCAACGCCCAGATCATCGGTGAGTTCCGTCATGAGATGAACGGCATCGCCCAGGTTGTGATGGCCTTCGTGCGCAGATACACCGATACGGAACTCAACGCGGTCAGCCTGATCGCAATGAAGAAGGAATTGGAAGAGATCGGCGCCGCGTTGGTCAAGCGCATCCAGAGGGAAGAAAACACGCTTTATCCGCTGTACCGGCCGTCGTACTAGGCGTACAGCCAGGGCGTTGCACACGATCCCGGAACCTCCGGTTTCCGGGATCGTCTGTTTTCGTGTTCCGAACAACGTCAGGCGCCCGACCGGGCCGATGCCAGCCGGCAGGCCGCCAGCGTTGCGCCCGCCAAGCCCACCCCGGGATTCATCACCACCCGCACCGGCACGGCGGCGACTAACGCCGACATGTCGCCCTTGTTGCGGAAGGCCGCGATGAAGCCGCCGTCCCTGAGCCGCGGCAGTATCTTCGGTGCAATGCCGCCGGCGATGTAGACGCCTCCGGTCGCGCCGGCCGTCAGCGCCAGGTTTCCCGTCTGCGCGCCGTAGATGCGCACGAACAGATCCAGTGTCCTGCCCGCCAGCGGGTCACTCTGTGCCAGCGCCGCGCGCGTAATGGCCGCGGCCGGATCGCCGCTGGTGATGGCCACGGCCACCGATTCCGATTCAGGCGCCGCGCCACGCGCGCGCAGAAATTCATACAGGCGCAAGATCCCGGGACCGGAAAGAATGAGCTCATAGGAAGCGCGCCCAAAGTTTCTGAGCAAGTACCGCGTGAGCTCGATCTGCAACTCGTCCGTAGGGCCGAAATCGGCATGCCCGCCCTCGGTGGCGATCGCTTCGTAATGATCGTTCTGCCACACGAGTACCCCCTGCCCCAACCCCGTGCCGGCGCCGATCACGGCGCGCGGACCGCGCAACACCGGTTCACCCTCTTGCAGCACGACAAAATCCTTTTCGTCCAGCGCCTCGATGCCGTAGCCGACGGCCTGGAAATCGTTTATCAGGCGTACTCCGGGAAAATCGAACTCGCGCGCGAGATCATGGCCATGAATCTCCCACGGCAGGTTGGTGACCTTGACGTGCCGGCCTGTCGCCGTTTCCTTCACCGGACCGGCGATGCCAAGGCAGGCGGCAACTATCCTGTCGTCCCGCCCCGTTTCGAAAAACTCACGGAGGATGGGCGACAGACCGTCGTAGGCTCGGCTATCGAAGCGCTGTTCCCGGACGGAGCGCCAGCGGCCCGCATCGCATTCCGCGATACGCAACAGCGTTTTGGTTCCGCCGATGTCGCCCGCCAGCACGCGCATGAAGATCGCCTCCGCTCCTTCGGGACCGGGCCGTTACGCTGTTATCATGCAGGGAGGATTGTTATACTTCCAGCCCCTTGCCGGGGTGGCGGAACTGGTAGACGCGCCGGACTCAAAATCCGGTGGTGGCGACACCGTGTCGGTTCGATTCCGACCCTCGGTACCATTAAATCAAAGGGCCACGGCGATGTGGCCCTTTTCTATTTTTGTAATCGGCAGATGAACGCGGATTTTA
Source organism: Candidatus Muproteobacteria bacterium RIFCSPHIGHO2_01_FULL_65_16 (assembly GCA_001785175.1). Lineage (GTDB taxonomy): Bacteria > Pseudomonadota > Gammaproteobacteria > Acidiferrobacterales > Sulfurifustaceae > MFSY01. Next base: position 21,792 of record MFSY01000030.1, read on the forward strand.
GAATTAGGGGAACCTCCAAGCCGCGACGTTTTTGAGATAGCTTCTACGCCCCGCTACTCGCCGAAATCTATGCTGACCCCCTGCCGCAACAGGTCCCGCTGGCGGTCGGCCAGGTAGGATGAGAAGCGGTCGTAGCGCTGGTAGTGCCGGCCGCCGACGAAGCGCAGCATTTCCTTGAAGTGGAAGTGGTACAGGCGGCCCTCGACGCGCGCGGCCTCCTTGCCTTCGTCAAACAGCACGACGCCGGGACGGTGGGTCAGCCCGAGTGACGCGGCCCAGGCCCGCGGCGTGGTGCGCGCACCGGAGATATCGAGGATCGGCGAGTCGGCGTAGGCGTCCAGCCGCACGACCCGGAAGGTTTTGAGTTCGGCAAGCACGTCCTGACGGTTGAGCACCTTTTCGTGGAACCCGGCGCAGTCCGCGCAGTTCCGGTCCTCGAAGATCACCGCCAGCGGTTGGCGGTAGTGCGCGAAATCCGTGACCTCTTCAAAGCGCGGATGATCGCGCAACGTATAAACAGGCGCCCGTTGTTTCTTTTCAATGTAGGCCGACAACGATTGGTTGCGGTATTCCTTGTCATGCACGTATTCGAGGGCGTGGCGCAGCGTCGGCGGCGTGCGGTACCCGTTCATCTGCAGGACCTTTTTCCCGTCCGGGGCGATGAACACCAGGGTCGGCGTGCCGACGACTTTCAGCCTGATCGCCAGGTCCTGTTCGGTGTACGTGGCCCCATCAATCCACGTCACTTCCTGTGCGCCGCGGACATTGACGGCGATGACATCGAAATGCTTCCGGATGTATTCCATGTTCGCGCCCCGATGGAAATTCTCATCGAGCATGCGGGCGCAATACGGACAATCGTTGAGGTCCATGAAGACGAGAATATGCCGGCCGGCCCGGCGGGCCTCGTCAACCTCGTCCTGGAAATTGAGAAAGCTCGACTTGAACCAATCGGGCAACGAATGGGCTTTCCCGCCCGTGACACGACCCGCCGGCGGTTCCGCGAGGGCGGGGCCGCCGATCGCCAGCAGCGCGGCACACAATAACAGCACCAGTCTTTTCATACATTTCGTCCTTGTGGTGAAGGGCATTCCTGCCGGTCATTTGCCGGGAGCCGGGAATAAATCTGGCGCCTTTTCTTGCGCCTTGCCGTCAGATAACGACACCGCGATCTTTGTAGCAATGGCCGTGTATTCACGGCACCGCTCATGTAGCTTGTTTTCGCGGAAGGTTTGTTGCCCTTCCGGTGTGCCCAGGTCGCAGCCCAGCAACTCACTGCACTTGGTTGAACCACAGGCCGCCCCAAACTCGGCAACGAGGCGCTGTACCGCGAAATAATTTTGCTCGACAGATTCAACTTCACGATCTCTTCCATATACGAGATTGAGCCCGAGAATCCCGCCCGTCAGGGCGCCGCACATGCCCGAGGTGCGCGAAAGGCCGCTACAGAATCCGGTGGCGATTGCCGGTATCAAGGGGGATTCAATACCATTGTGTTTTGCCACGGCCAACAATACTGCTTCGGCGCAGTAGTACCCGGAATCAAAAAGAGCCTTGCTGCTACCTTCTGGATCTGCTGTTGAAGACGGCTCGGACGCTGTAGCACAACCGCCGCAGCCAGCGGCAACCGAGCGAAACATGAGCGCTGCTGAATCAGGACATAACTCACGAAACTGTTGTGTGTTTCGTATTGCTTCTGGCGCCCTGGCCCGCGCTATAGACGCAAAACCAAGCTTCGCAAAATACCCTTGGGCGGTGGTCGTCAGGAGGTATAGACCGGAGATTCCAGACCGGCGGGCATGTGTGATCACCTGTTGGTAGAGTTGTTTTGCAATTCCCCGGTTCCGCTGTTCCGGCAACACTGCAAAAGACCGTAACAGCCCAACGCCTGCCCCGCAATTCTCAAAACCACCAACACCGGCGAGTTTCCCTTCATCCTCGGCAACGAGGAAATTGGCAACATGCTCCTTCACTCCATCAGAAGGCAACTGAGAAGCGAGCAGGACGCTTTCGATTGCCGGGATATCCGATATCGTTGCGGTTCGTATGTTGACCATGGCCTTTAAAAAAACGCGACAGATTTATTTTCCCCCAGCCTCGCGCGACATTCGTACGCCCCGGTACCGCATCCACGTCAAGCGCGCGTCCCGGCGCGACGTGGAAATTCGTACGTCCCTGTACAGCACAGAGAACGCAAAGATTCTTCTGTTCATTGCCCGATGCTTTTCTTTGCGCCCTTTGTGCTGTGCAGGACGCACGAATGTCGCGGGCGCGAACCTGTAGCCCTACTCGCTTCGCTCGTTCGTCCTGCCTTATGACAGGCGCAGGAGCGACCGTCTTTGCGGCAAATAATCATACTTAATCAGAACTTCCCTGGGGTCTTGAGCGCTTGCCCCGGGACTTGGTTTTCTTCGCGCCTTCCTGCCGCACCAGGAGCACGGCGCAGTCGCCCGCCTCGAGCAACTCCTGGATTGTTTCGTCGCGCAGCGCCGTCATGCCGGCGGCCAGCACCAGCGTACCCGGCGTTTCGCTCTGGATCGCGCGCCGCAGGCTCGCGCCGTCGGCCTCGGCCAGCAGGCGAAAACGCGCCTGCACCCCGTTTTTCTTCAGGCGCGCGGCCGCCTCCGCCTCGAGCCGGCGCGCCTGTTGCGGATCGTCGGCGACGACCAGCACGCTGATGCGCTGCTCCTCGTCCGGCAGGAGGCGGGCGGCGAGTTCCAGCGCCTGCACGCTCGCCGGCGATCCGTCGTAGAGCGCCACCACCGGCGACCGCAGGCAGACGCCTTGCGACACCACAAGCACGGCGCCGGTCGCCCCGCTCACGACCGCCTGCGCGGTGGCGCCCAAACGCAGGCGCGGACTCACCTGCATACCGGTCATGCCGAGCGCCACGAGATCGGCGGACTCCGCCGCCGCCAGCAGCTCCGCCGCCACCATCCCGCGCGCCACGCGGAATGACCAGCGCACGCGCACGCGCTCGGCCGCCTGAGCCAGCGCCTGTTGCGCCCGCGCCGCCTGCGCCCGCAGCGCCCGCTCCATGTCCTCGCTCTCCAGCCGCCGCGTGCGGGCGGAGGGAAATCCCACTTCGCGCGCGAACGGCAGTCCCGCCAGGCGCAGCAGATTTATATCCTCGACGAACAGCCCGAGCAGTTCCGCTTCCATCTGCTCCGCGAGCTGGGCCGCCGCCTCGAGCGCGGCCTGGCTGGCGCCGGAGGCGTCCAGCGCCACCAGGATGCGGCGGATGTGCACGTGCCCGTTCACGGCGGTCCCACGGCCTCCGGCGGGGCGGCGTAGACGCGCGCCAGCTCCGCCAGGATCGCCAGCCGCTCCTCCACGCGCCGGTTGATGCTGCCTTCGGGAAAGCGCCCGTCGCCGTCGCGCGCGCCCGCCGCGATGCCGGTCAGCAGCTCGATACCCTCGTCCACGGTGGTCACCGGATAGACATGAAACTTTCCCTGCTCGCAGGCCTCGATCACGTCCTGCCGCAGCATCAGATGCTTTGCGTTCGCGGCCGGGATCAATACCCCCTGCTCGCCGGTGAGCCCGCGGCTCCGGCAGATGTCGAAGAAGCCCTCGATCTTCTCGTTCACGCCGCCGATCGCCTGCACCTCGCCGTGCTGGTTCACCGAGCCCGTGACCGCGAGCGCCTGCTTGATCGGCGCCTCCGCGAGCGCCGAGAGCAGCGCATAGAGCTCGGCCGAGGAGGCGGAATCGCCCTCGACCGCGCCGTAGGTCTGCTCGAACACCAGGCTCGCCGAAAGCGCCAGCGGCCGCTCGGCGCAATAGCGCGCGCCGAGAAAGCCGGCGAGGATCAGCACGCCCTTGGAGTGGATCGGCCCGGAAAGTTCGACCTCGCGCTGGATGTCGAGCACCTCGCCCTTGCCCAGACGCACGCGCGCGGTCAGGCGGCTGGGGTGGCCGAAGGCGAGCTCGCCGAGCTGCACCACCGACAGGCCGTTGACCTGCCCGGTCCTGGCGCCCGCCGTGTCTATGAGTATGGTGGCGCGCCGGATCTCATCCTGCATGCGCTCGCGGACGCGGTCGGAACGGCGGATCCTGGCGTCCACGGCGCGCTGCACGTCGTCCCGTGTCACCACGTCGCGGCCGGCCGCGCGCGCCCAGTGGTCCGCCTCGCGCAGCAGATCGGTGATGTCCTGCACCCGGATGGAAAGCCGCTCCATGTCCGCGACCAGGCGCGCCGCCTGTTCGATCACCCGCGCGCACGCGCCGCGGTCGAGCGGCAACAGGTTGTCCCGGCGCGCGAGCGTGGCGATCAGGCGCGCGTAGAGCAACGGGCTCTCCGGCTCGCGGTGCATGGATTCCTCGAAATCCGCCGCGACCTTGAAGAGCTCGCGGAAATCGGGATCGAAATGATAAAGCAGGTAATACAGGATGCGCTCGCCGAGCAGCACGACCTTGACGTTGAGCGGGATCGGCACGGGCTCGAGCGAAACGGTGCTGATGAGCGAGAGCATCTGTCCGAGCGACTCGATGCGGATCTCGCGCGCGGAGAGACAGCGCTTGAGCCCTTCCCAGGCGTAGGGCTGGAGCAGCACCTTGCGCGCGTCGAGCACGAGATAGCCGCCGTTCGCGCGGTGCAGCGCACCCGGCTTGATGAGCGTGAAGTCGGTGAGGAGCGCGCCCATCTGCGCCTGGTGCTCCACGCGCCCGATCAGCTCTTGGTACGCGGGGCTGTCCTCGTACACCACCGGCGCGCCCCTGGTGGCGCCGTGGTCCACGATCACGTTCACCTGGTATTGGCGCAGCGACGGCGCCCGCCCTGCGCGCGAGATCGAGATGCCGAAGAGCGAAAGCTCCGGCCCCTCCTCCGTGTGCTTGAAGTCGTCGGCGTTCTCGATCACCGCCTGCTGCACGGCGTCGAGATAATCCAGCACCTCCGGGAGCGCGGCGTACTCCTTGCGCAGCTCGGCGATAAGATGACCGACGGCGGCCAGGGTCACGTCGCGCTCCAGATCGCGGGTGCGCTGCTGGCTCTCCCGCTTCCACTGCGGCAACTGGTGGATGATCTTCTCGAGGCTCTCCTGCAGGGTGGCGATCACAGCCTCGATGCGTTTCTGCTCCGCCTCCGGCAGCTTCTGGAACTCCTCCGGGCTCAGCACCTCGCCCTTGCGCGTGGGCGCGAAGGCCATGCCCGCGGGCGTGCGGATGAGCGCGATGTGGTGCACCTCGGCCTGCTTGCGCAGCTCCTCGAAGGCCTGCTCGTGCCGCTCCTTGAGCCGTTCCTCCAGCTCCTGGCGGCGCGCGCGGTATTCCTCGCTCTCGAACGCCGCCGGGATGGCGCCCTTGAGGTCCTCCAGCACCCGCTCCATGTCCTGGCGCAGCTTGACGCCGATCCCGGGCGGAAGCCGCAGCGCGCGCGGCTTGTGCGGTTGGTCGAAGTTGTTGACGTAGCACCAGTCGGTGGGAGGCTGCTCGCGGGCGGCCTGCTCTTCGAGAAATCGGCGCACGATCGCGTGGCGCCCGGTGCCCGGTGGGCCGAGGACGAAAAGATTGTACCCCTCGCGCCGGATGCCGATGCCGAACTGGATCGCCTCGGTGGCGCGCGCCTGGCCGATGATCTGGGTCAGGTCCTCGAGCTCGGCCGTGGTCGTGAACGAAAACTGCTCCGGATCCACGCGCCAGCAGAGCACCGCGGGATCGAGTCTCTGTACGCCGGGCATAAATCTCCTTTCATCCATGCGCGCGGAGCCGTCCGCGCCGGCGGAAAATCCGCCCTTCTCGGATCAGGAGATTCTATCCAGACATACGGGAATAAAACAGCGGGCCGGCGCCCGAGGGGCCGGTCAGGCGACCTGGACGGGAATGGAATTACGCGTATGGGTGATACGGTTGTTATCGTCTACGTACACCAGGCGCGGCTTGAACGCGGCCAGCTCCTTCTCCTCAAACTCGGCATAGGCGCAGATGATAACGATGTCGCCCGGATCCGCGCGGTGCGCGGCGGCGCCGTTCACCGAGACGATCCCCGAGCCGTCCTGGGCGCGGATGGCGTAGGTGGAAAAACGCTCGCCGTTTTTGAGATTGTAGACCTCGATGCGCTCGTACTCGCGGATGTCGGCGGCGTCCAGCAGCCTGCCGTCAATTGCGACCGAGCCCTCGTAGTCCGGTTCGGAATGCGTCACGCGCACCCGGTGCAACTTGGCCCGCAACATGATTCGGCGCATAAAACCTCCGTGAAATGAGCCTATTATTATCCGGCCTAATACCGCAGGATGCAATTCACTAAAATTATAGATCAATCTCGAGGTTATCTATCAACCTGGTGCGTCCGAGCCACGCCGCCGCCAGCACGACGAGCTGCTTGTCCGCGGGCGCGGGAACTCCGAGATCGTCCCGGCGCCGCACGCTCACGTAGTCCGGCCTGAACCCCGCCGCTTCGAGCGCCACACGCGCCTCCGGCTCCGCGTCCGCCGGGGACACACGCTCCTTGAGAATCCGCTCGCGCACCGCGCCCAAAACGGCGTACAGCCGCGGCGCGGCCTGACGCTCCTGTGGGCTCAAATAATTGTTGCGCGAGCTCATGGCGAGGCCGTCGCTTTCGCGCACCGTATCCACGCCGACAATCTCGACGGGCATGCCGAGATCGGACACCATGAGCCGGATGACCAGGAGCTGCTGGTAGTCTTTCTTGCCGAAGAGCGCGAGATCCGGCTGCACCAGATTGAACAGGCGGTTGACCACCGTGGCGACGCCGCGGAAGTGTCCGGGACGAGACGCGCCGCAGAGAACGTCGCTCAAGACCGGTACCTCCACGAACGTCTGCGCCGCGCGCCCGCGCGGGGACATCTCCTTGTCGCCCGGCATGAACAGCAGCTCCACCCCCTGCGCCTCGAGGGCGGTGCAGTCCTCGACCGGCGTGCGCGGGTAGGAATCGAGGTCCTCGTTCGCGCCGAATTGCAGGGGATTGACGTATATGCTCACGACCACCATGTCGGCCAGCCGGCGCGCCACCTCGATGAGTTTCAGATGCCCGGCGTGCAGGTTGCCCATCGTGGGCACGAAGGCGAGGCGCTTGCCGGCGCGGCGCTGTGCGAGGTAGGCGCGCAGCTCGGGGACGTTCTTGGCGATGATCATATGAGTTTTTGACGCAAAGGCGCAAAGACGCAAAGGTTTAAATTAGAATTCATAACCGCAGATGAACGCGAATCAGAGACAACATGGTTGTTAGAACCTATCTCAAAATTAAAAACATAGCCCAGGTAGGTTGGGTTGAGCGAAGCGAAACCCAACAAATCGTTGGGTTACGGCGCTTCGCGC
>MFSY01000031.1 GCA_001785175.1 Candidatus Muproteobacteria bacterium RIFCSPHIGHO2_01_FULL_65_16
CTCGGCGGCATGACCGCGCCGGTGGTGTTGATCGCGGGTGGCGACGGCAAGGGCGCGGATTTCTCCGCGCTCAAATCCGCGGTGCAGCGGCACGCGCGCGCGGTGGTGCTGATCGGACGCGACGCGCTGCTCATCGAGGCGGCGCTGGAGGGCGCGGTGCCGGTGCGCCGCGCCGCGGACATGCCGGCGGCGGTGGCGGCGGCCGCGGAGCTGGCGCGGTCCGGGGACGTCGTGCTGCTGTCGCCGGCGTGCGCGAGCTTCGATATGTTCCGCAATTTCGAGCACCGCGGCGAGGCATTCGCCCAGGCGGTGCGGGAGGCGCTGCGATGATCCTGTCCGGGACGGCGCACGTACGCACCGGCCGGCCGTGCCTGAGCGAGGCCGGGATGCGCTCCGCCGGACACGCCCGGCCCCAGTGGGACCCGTGGCTGCTCGGCGGCGCGCTCGCCCTGATGCTCCTCGGAGTGATCATGGTGCACTCGGCCTCGGTCGCCTATGCCCAGCGCGTCACCGGCAACAGTATCTATTATCTCACGCGCCACCTGGGGCACGTGCTGCTCGGGTTGCTGCTGCTGGGCGCGGTCATGCACACGCGCGTGCGCTGGTGGGAGAAGGCCGGCCCGTATCTGTTGCTGCTCGGCATCGGCTTGCTCGTGGCGGTGCTGTTGCCGGGCATCGGCGGCCACGTCAACGGCAGCTCGCGCTGGATCCGGCTCGGGATCGTGAATCTGCAACCGTCGGAGTTCGTGAAGCTGTTCATGGTCGTGTACGTCGCCGGCTACCTCGTGCGCAAGCAGGAGGAGCTCAGGAATTTCACCCAGGGCATTCTCATGGTCAGTGTCGTCGTCGCCGTCGTCGGCATGCTGCTGCTGCAGGAGCCGGACCTCGGCACCGTGGTGGTGATCTGCCTCGCCGTGCTCGTCATGCTGTTTCTCGGCGGCGTGCGCTTCTGGCATTTCCTGCTGGTGGTGGCGGCCGGCATCGGCGGCATGGTGCTGCTGACCCTGATCGCGCCGTATCGCCTCGAGCGCGTGACGAGCTTCCTCGATCCCTGGGCCGACCCGTTCGGCGGCGGCTTCCAGCTCACGCAGGCGCTGATCGCCTTCGGCCGCGGCGCGTGGCTGGGGGTGGGCCTGGGCGGAAGCGTGCAGAAGCTTGCCTATCTGCCGGCGGCGCACACCGATTTCGTGCTGGCGGTGGCGGCCGAGGAGCTCGGACTCGTGGCCGTGCTCGCGGTGATCGCGCTCTTCGGGATCATCGTCGTGCGCGCCTTCGCCATCGCGCGCCGGGCCGAGGCCGCGGGGATGATCTACGGCGCGCGCCTGGCCCAGGGGCTGGGCCTGCTCATCGGCATGCAGGCGATGATCAACATGGGCGTGAACATGGGCGCGCTGCCGACCAAGGGCCTGACGCTGCCGTTCGTGAGCTACGGCGGCTCGAGCCTGCTCGCGAGCTGCGTCGCGCTCGCGCTGCTGTTGCGCGTCGAGCGCGAGGCGCGCGCGCGCGCCTGGGGCCGGTCATGAGCGGGGTGCTCATCATGGCCGGCGGCACCGGCGGACACGTGTATCCGGGGCTCGCGGTGGCGCGCACGCTGCGCGCGCAGCGGGTGCCGGTGGCGTGGCTCGGGACGCGTCAGGGCCTGGAGGCGCGCGCCGTGCCCGCGGCCGATTCCGGGATTGACATGGAGTGGATCGCCATCCGCGGCGTGCGGCGCACGGGCCTGCGCAACTGGCTGCTGCTGCCGTTCACCCTGGCCTACGCCATGATCCAGGCGTTCCGGGTGCTGCGCCGGCGCCGGCCGGACGTGGTGCTGTCCATGGGCGGTTTTGTCTCCGCGCCGGGCGGGCTGGTGGCGTGGTTGCTGCGCCGGCCGCTGCTGATCCACGAACAAAACGCCGTGCCCGGCCTCACCAACAAATGGCTGGCGCTGCTGGCGGATCAGGTGTTGTGCGGCTTCCCCGGCGTACTCGGCGCGCGCCACGTCGGCAATCCGGTGCGGCGCGAGATCGCTGCGCTGGCCGCGCCCGAACAGCGCCTCGCGGGGCGCACCGGCCGGCTGCGGCTGCTCGTGGTCGGCGGCAGCCAGGGGGCGCGGATATTCAACGAGGTCGTGCCGCGGACGCTGCCGCTGTTGCCGCCGGAGCAACGGCCGGAGGTCCGGCATCAGTGCGGGCGCGACAACCTCACCACCGTTCAGCAGCAATACGAATCACGAATCACGAATCACGAGTCACGAGTCCGCGTGAGCGAGTTCATTGACGACATGGCCGCGGCCTACGACTGGGCCGACGTCGTGCTGTGCCGCGCCGGGGCCATGACCGTCGCGGAACTCGCGGCCTCGGGCTCGGCGGCGATCCTGGTGCCGTATCCGTACGCGGTTGACGACCACCAGACGGCCAACGCGCAATATCTGGTGCGCCGCGACGCCGCCATCCTGCTGCCGCAGGCCGAGTTCACGCCGGCGCGGCTCGGCGACATCCTGCGCGAGCTGGCCGAAAACCGCGAGCTGCTGGCGCGCATGGCGCGCGCCGCGCGCGGCTGCGCCGTCACCGACGCCGCCGAGACCGTGGCGCGGCTGTGCCTGGAGGCGGCGCATGCGTAACTGGGTCAAGCGCGTTCATTTCGTCGGCATCGGCGGCGCCGGCATGTGCGGCATCGCCGAGGTGCTGCACAATCTGAAATTCCAGGTGTCCGGCTCGGACGCGCGCGCGTCGGCCGCCACCCAGCGTCTGGAATCGCTCGGGGTGACGGTGAACATCGGTCACGATCCGAGGCTGGTCGCGGGCGCGGACGTGGTCGTCGCCTCCTCGGCGGTGGCCGAGGCCAACCCCGAGGTGGCGGCGGCGCGCGCGGCCAAGATCCCGGTGATACCGCGGGCCGAGATGCTGGGCGAGCTCATGCGGCTGCAGCACGGCGTCGCCATCGCCGGCACCCACGGCAAGACCACGACCACGAGCCTGGTGGCGAGCTGCCTGGCGGAGGGCGGGCTCGATCCGACCTTCGTCATCGGCGGGCGGCTCAACAGCGTCGGCGCCAACGCCCGCCTGGGCCACGGCGAGTACCTGGTGGCCGAGGCCGACGAGAGCGACGCCTCGTTCCTGCATCTGTCGCCGTTCATGGCCGTGGTGACCAACATAGACGCCGACCACATGGGCGCCTACGGCGGCGATTTCAACCGCCTCAAGCAGGCCTTCGTCGAGTTTCTCCACAACCTGCCGTTCTACGGCCTGGCCGTGCTGTGCGCCGACGATCCGGTGGTGCGCGAGATTATTCCGTCGGTGCACAAGCCGGTGCGCACCTACGGCATTGACGCCATGGCCGACGTGCGCGCCGACGACATCACCCAGGACGGCCTCAAGATGCGCTTTACCGCCGTGCTCGGCGCGGGCGACGAACGGCTCCGGATCACACTCAATCAGCCCGGGCGGCACAACGTACTGAACGCGCTCGCGGCGATCACCTGCGCCCACGAGCTCGGCGTGGGCGCGGACGCCATTGTCCGCGCGCTCGGGAACTTCGCCGGCATCGGCCGGCGCTTCCAGGTCAACGGCCGGGCGGCGCTGGACGGCGGCGACGTGATCCTGGTTGACGACTACGCCCATCACCCGCGCGAGATCGCGGCCACGGTGGACGCCGCGCGCCGCGGCTGGCCCGGGCGCCGGCTGGTGGTGGTGTTCCAGCCGCACCGCTACACGCGCACCCACGATCTGCTCGACGACTTCTGCGCGGTGCTGAGCGAGCTCGATGTGCTGCTCGTCACCGAGGTCTACGCCGCGGGCGAGCAACCCATCGGCGGCGCCGACGGCCGCGCGTTGTGCCGCGCGATCCGCGCGCGCGGCAAGGCCGAGCCGGTGTTTGTCGCCGACGTGAACGCGCTGCCCGAGGTGTTGCGCGGCGTGCTGCGCGGAAACGACGTGCTGCTCACCCTCGGCGCCGGCAACATCGGGGCGGTGGCGGCGGCGCTGCCGCGGGCGCTCGGCGCGAGGAAGACGGCATGATGGCGATGCGCACCGCCACCGCCGCGCGCGGCGAGCTTCTGCTCAACGAGCCGATGGCGCGGCACACCAGCTGGCGCGTCGGCGGACCGGCGGACCGGTTTTACCTGCCGGCGGACATCGAGGATCTCTCCCGGTTTCTCGAGTCGCAGCCGCCGGATGCGCCGCTCTACTGGATCGGCCTCGGGAGCAATCTGTTGGTGCGCGACGGCGGCGTGCGCGGCACGGTCATCGCCACCGCCGGCCTGTTGAACGGTCTGGATGTCGTCGGCGAGGGGCTGGTGCGCGCCGAGGCCGGCGTGGCGAGCGCCAAGGTTGCGCGCTTCACCGTCGAGCGCGGCCTGACCGGCGCCGAGTTTCTCGCCGGCATTCCGGGCGCCGTCGGCGGGGCGCTGGCGATGAACGCCGGCTGCCACGGCGGCGAGACCTGGAGGATCGTGCAGGCGGTCGAGACCATGGACCGGCGCGGCGCGCGGCGCACGCGCCCGCCCGCCGATTACCGCATCGGCTATCGCACGGTCGCGGGCCCGGCGGACGAATGGTTCGTCGCCGCGCATTTCCGGCTCAACCACGGTCCGGTCGCGCAGGGCCGGGAGCTGATCAAGGCGCTCCTGGCTAAGCGCGGCGCGAGCCAGCCCACGCAACTGCCGAACGCCGGGTCGGTGTTCAAGAACCCGCCGGGCGATCACGCGGCGCGCCTGATCGAGGCCGCGGGCCTCAAGGGCGCGTGCGAGGGCGGGGCGTGCGTGTCCGCGCTGCACGCCAACTTCATCGTGAACACCGGCGGCGCGACCGCGGCCGCGATCGAGCGCCTGATTGCGCGCGTGCAGGCGGAGGTGGAGAAGCGCCACGGCGTTAAGCTGGAACCCGAGGTGCGGGTGATCGGCGAAAAGATTTAGTAAAAAATTTTGGAACCACAGATGAACACAGATGGACATGGATATAAAGGTAAAGATGGGTTGATTCTCATCTGTGTTTATCCGTGTTCATCTGTGGTTTTGCCTGAGATTTTTTTATGAAAGCAGAAAACTACGGCAAGGTCGCGGTGTTGATGGGCGGGCCGTCCGCCGAGCGCGAGGTGTCGCTCAAGAGCGGCGCCGCCGTGCTCGCCGCGCTCAAGCGCCGGGGCGTGGACGCCCACGGCATGGACGCCGCGCGCGACGTGCTGCGCAAACTGGAGGACGGAAGGTTCGACCGCGTCTTCATCGCGCTCCACGGGCGGCTCGGCGAGGACGGCGTGATCCAGGGTGCGCTCGAGGTGCTGGGGTTGCCCTACACCGGCAGCGGGGTGCTGGCCTCGGCGCTCGGCATGGACAAGCTGCGCTGCAAGCAGCTATGGCAAAGCGTCGGCGTCCGCACGCCCGATTATCTCGTGCTCGAGCCGCGGACCGATCCGGCGGTGGTCGGGAAACGGCTCGGCTTCCCGCTGGTGATCAAGCCGTCGCGCGAGGGATCGAGCATCGGCGTGAGCAAGGTGGACGCGCTGGAAAATTTCGCCCCCGCCCGGGAGCTGGCGGCGCGGTACGACGACACCGTCCTGGCCGAGTGCTTCATCCGCGGCGCCGAGATCACGGCCTCCATCCTCGGCGACCGGGAGCTGCCCCTGATCCGGATCGAGACGCCGCGCGCCTTCTACGATTACGCGGCCAAATACGACGACGACCGGACGCGCTATCTCTGCCCGGCGGGGCTGACCGCGGAGCGCGAGGCCGAGATCAAGCGGCTCGCGCGGCTGACATTCGATTCCCTCGGCTGCCGCGGCTGGGGGCGCGTGGATTTCATGGTGGACGAGCAGGGCGTGCCCTATGTGCTGGAGGTGAACACGGTGCCGGGCATGACCGACCACAGCCTGGTGCCGATGGCGGCGCGCGCGGCCGGCATTGATTTCGACGAGCTGTGCCTGCTGATCCTGGAAGCGAGTACGGCGACCGAACGCGCGCGGCACGCGCCCGGCGCGGTCGGGGGGGCGAAGCATGGCGCACGCTGACGCGGCGCGCGAACGGACGCCGGACGCCGCCGCCTCCGCGCGGCCGGCGCTGTGGATGTTCGGATTGCCGCTGGCCGCGGCCGCGCTGCTGTTCGGCGCGGACTGGGTGCTGCGCGCGGACAATTTCCCCGTGCGCCACGTGCGCTTCGAGGGCGAGTTCCGGCGCGTGACCCAGCCGGAGCTGGAGGCCGCGGTCATGGATCAGGTGCGCGGGAATTTTTTCCTGCAAGACCTGGAGGCGGTGCAGGCGCGCGTGGAGTCGCTGCCGTGGGTGTTCCGGGCCTCGGTGCGGCGCCACTTCCCCCAGGACCTGCACGTCCGCTTCACCGAGCAGCGGCTGCGGGCGCGCTGGGGCGAGGACGCCTGGCTGAACCAGGCGGGCGAGGCGGTGCGCATCGCGGGCGCCGGCCTGCCGCGCGACCTGCCCCGGCTGGAGGGTCCGCCGGGCACGGAGGCCGCGGTGCTCGAGCGCTACGAGGGCCTGGCCCGGATCCTGGCCGGCGCCGGCCTCGACCTCAGGCGTCTGACGCTGACGTCGCGGCGCAGCTGGCGGCTCGAGCTCGCCAACGGGATGGTCCTGGTGGTGGACCGCGAGCAGCCGGAGCTCAAGGTCGAGCGGTTCGCGCGCGTCTACCCCGCGGTGCTGGCGCGCGCGGCGGGTCGCATCCGGCAGATAGATCTGCGCTATACCAACGGACTGGCCGTGGAGTGGGCGGGTCCGGCACATGCAACCGATTCACGCAGCGAGGGTTGATCATGACGAAAAAAGATGACGAAAAACTGGTCGTGGGTCTGGATATCGGCACCTCCAAGGTGCTGGCGATCGTGGGCGAGCACACGCCCGAGGGCGAGGTCGAGATCATCGGCGTCGGCATGCATCCGTCGCGCGGCATGAAGAAGGGCGTGGTGGTCAACATCGAGTCCACCGTGCAGTCAATCCAGCGCGCGGTCGAGGAGGCCGAGCTCATGGCCGGCTGTCAGATCCATTCGGTGTACGCCGGCATCGCCGGCTCGCACATCTCGAGCTTCAACTCCCACGGGATCGTCGCGATCAGGGACAAGGAGGTGGGGCCGGGCGACGTCGAGCGCGTGATCGAGGCGGCGCGCGCGCTCGCGATCCCGGCGGACCAGAAGGTGCTCCACATCCTGCCGCAGGAGTTCATCATTGACAAGCAGGAGGGCATCCGCGAGCCGATCGGCATGAGCGGCGTGCGCCTCGAGGCCAAGGTGCACATCGTCACCGGCGCGGTTTCGGCGGCGCAGAACATCGTCAAGTGCGTGCGCCGCTGCGGGCTCGAGGTGGACGACATCATCCTGGAGCAGCTCGCCTCGGGCATGTCCACGCTCACCGAGGACGAGAAGGAGCTGGGCGTGTGTCTGGTGGATATCGGCGGCGGCACCACCGACATCTCGGTGTTCACCGAAGGCGCGATCCGCCACACGGCGGTGATCCCGATCGCCGGCGACCAGGTCACGAACGACATCGCGGTCGCGCTGCGCACGCCGACGCAACACGCGGAGGAGATCAAGAAGAAATACGGCTGCGCGCTGACGCAGCTCGCCTCGCGCGACGACAGCATCGAGGTGCCGAGCGTCGGCGACCGGCCGCCGCGCCGGCTCTCGCGCCAGACGCTGGCCGAGGTGATCGAGCCCAGGATCGAGGAGCTCTACGGGCTGATCCAGGCCGAGCTGCGCCGCAGCGGTTTCGAGGACGTGATCGGCAGCGGGCTGGTGCTCACCGGCGGCAGCGCCAAGATGGAGGGCATGGTTGATCTCGCCGAAGAGGTGTTTCACATGCCGGTGCGCATGGGCGTGCCGCAGTATGTCGGCGGGCTCAAGGGCGTGGTGCAGAACCCGATCTACGCCACCGGCGTGGGGCTGGTGCTGTACGGCGCCCGGAGCCGGGAGGGCGGGCCGTTCGCGCCGCGCCCGGCGCCGGGGATGGGAGTGAAGGGGATGTGGGGGCGGATGAAACACTGGTTTCAGGGTAACTTTTAGCTGATGGGATTTGAGGCGGTGGAACGAATCGTCAACACGAACTTTAACCAGGAGGCAGACAATGTTTGAACTGATGGATACCTACGGCCAGCAGGCCGTGATCAAGGTAATCGGGGTCGGCGGCGGCGGCGGCAACGCCGTGGATTACATGGTCGTCGCCAACATTGACGGCGTGGAATTCATCAACGCCAACACCGACGCGCAGGCGCTGAAGAAGTCGCGCGCGAAAACGATCCTGCAGCTCGGCGCGAATCTCACCAAGGGGCTCGGCTGCGGCGCCGATCCGGCGATCGGCCGGCAGGCGGCGGTCGAGGACCGGGAGCGCCTGGCCGAGGTATTGGGCGGGGCGGACATGGTGTTCATCACCGCCGGCATGGGCGGCGGCACCGGCACCGGCGCGGCGCCGGTCGTGGCCCAGGTGGCGAAGGACCACGGCATCCTGACCGTGGCGGTGGTGACCAAGCCGTTTCCGTTCGAGGGCAAGAAACGCACGGCGGTGGCGGACCAGGGTATCAAGGAGTTGTCCGAGTACGTTGACTCCATCATCACCATTCCGAACGAGAAGCTGCTGACGGTACTCGGCAAGGAGGCCACCCTGCTCGACGCCTTCGGCAAGGCCAACCAGGTGCTGCAAAACGCCGTGCAGGGCATCGCCGAGCTCATCACGCGGTCCGGACTTATTAATGTGGATTTCGCCGACGTGCGCACGGTGATGTCGGAGATGGGCATGGCCATGATGGGCTCGGCCGTGGCCAAGGGCGCCTCGCGCGCGCGCGAGGCGACGCTCGCCGCGGTGACCAGCCCGCTGCTCGAGGACGTCAATATCTCCGGCGCCCGCGGCATTCTGGTAAACATCACCGGTGGTCTCGACATGTCCATCGGTGAATTCGAGGAAGTCGGGAATACCATCAAGGAATTTTCCTCGGAGGACGCCACCGTCGTCATCGGCACCGTGATCGAGCCGGAGATGCGCGAGGAACTGCGGGTGACCATCGTCGCCACCGGGCTCGGCCAGGAAAAGCGCAAGCAACCCTACAAGGTGGTCAAAACCGGAACCGGATCAACGGATTACGAACGCCTGGAGACTCCGACCGTGATCCGCAACCGGCGCGTCGAACGCACCAACGGCAATCTGGCCGAGGCCGCGATCGAATACCTGGATGTCCCGGCCTTCCTGAGAAAACAGGCGGATTAACAGGGGGTTAGCGCGCGCCGCCGCCGTTTATTAGTGTATGGGGTCCACTTGCCGGAAAAGTAAGGTGGAAATCGGCTGGACAGTAGTACGGTTTTAGCCTTAAATAGGCCGAAACCAACAGATTTTTTGAGGACGGCGGGTCCGCACCGGAAGCAGCGGGGAGAGAAATCCTGCGTGCAGAATTAAAGAAGCCTCCGTTTTTAGACGGAGAATAATTCTTTTTCAATTCTCAAGAATAACTTTTCAAGAATAACCATATTAAATGATCAAACAACGAACGCTTAAAAACATCATTCGCGCCACGGGAGTTGGCCTGCACACGGGCGAGAAGGTCTATCTGACCTTGCGCCCCGCCCCGGCGGATACCGGCATCATATTCCGGCGCATTGATCTCGACGAAGCGGTTGAGATCCGCGCCTGTCCGGAGAATGTCTCCGACACGCGCCTGTCCACGACCCTGGAATGCCACGGCGTGCGCATATCCACGGTCGAGCACCTGATGTCCGCGTTCGCGGGGCTCGGCATTGACAACGCGTATGTGGATCTGACCGCGGCCGAGGTTCCGATCATGGACGGCAGCGCCGGCCCGTTCGTGTTTCTGGTGCAGTCAGCCGGGATCGCGGAACAATCCGCGCCCAAGCGCTTCATCCGCATCAAAAAGAAAATCAAGATCAAGGACGGCGACAAGTGGGCCGCGTTCGAGCCGTTCGCCGGCTTCAAGGTCTCGTTTGCGATCGATTTCGATCATCCGACCTTCCGCAACTCGCGTCAGCGCGCGGCCGTGGATTTCTCCACCACCTCCTTCGTGCGCGAGGTCAGCCGCGCACGCACCTTCGGCTTCATGGGCGACCTCGAGGCGCTGCGGCAGGCGGGACTGGCGCGCGGCGGCGGGCTCGACAACGCCATCGTGCTGGACGACTTCCGGATCCTGAATGAAGACGGCCTGCGCTACGAGGACGAATTCGTCAAGCACAAGGTGCTGGACGCGATCGGCGATCTGTATCTGCTGGGCCACCCGCTGATCGGCGCCTTCAGCGCGCACAAATCCGGCCACTCCCTGAACAACCGCCTGCTGCGCTCCCTGGTGACGCAGCAGGAGGCGTGGGAGCTGATCACGTTTGACGAGAACGAGCAGGCGCCGATTTCGTTTATCCGTACCGTGCCGGCAAGCTGAGTAGCTGCGGGCGCGACGCCGCAGCTGGCACAGCCATAAATATAAAAGCGAGGCTGACTGGGTATGAATATCATTCTGGTACCGGGTAAGCGCGGCCGGGCGCAGAACGCCTGCTTCTCCCACCGCCACCTCCTCGTCTTCGCCTTCGTCGGCCTCATCGGCCTGCCGGCGTTCTTCGGCGCCCTCACCTACCGCATCCACGACATGCTCGCCCGCGCCGCCGGCGAGGGCGCGCAGATCGCCGCCCAGGAGCGCGAGCTCGGCCGCCAGCGCGCCG
>MFSY01000032.1:0-7266 GCA_001785175.1 Candidatus Muproteobacteria bacterium RIFCSPHIGHO2_01_FULL_65_16
CGCGGCCTACCTTCAGGAAAAAGGCAGAAACGGCCGGCTGGCCGACTGGCAATTCGCGCAGCTGATCCGGGCCCTGCAAATTCTGTTCGTGGACATGGTCCGGGCGCCCTGGGCGGTTGCCTTCCCGTGGCAGGACTGGAGCGAAAACGCCCGGGAGCTGGCGCCGACACATGCGACGGTGGCGCGGGATTACGACGACACGGGCCGCACTCCCGGGCCTTCCGACACTGCGGACAGTCGCGGGCAGGCCAACGAGTGCCATTAGGGACGTTACCCTTAATTCATCGATATTACCTGTTTGCGCACTTCACGATTACTTCGTAACGAGGCGACGGCACGTACTTTGGATCACTGTCGTCGCCGCCATCCCAACGGCCTTCAACTGCGCAAAAAACGTCTTTCTTAAGAGCCATATAAGACGTGCCATCGGGCCCGTCCGCCATTCTGTCGCCACACCACCCGTCTTCATTGAGGAGCTCACGGGGAAAATCCGCCGGGAGCTTGCCGTCCGGGCAATAAGGCAGAGAATGACCAAAGAGACCATCGGGGCGCTGAGTGCCTATTACCTTGTTTGCGTTTCCCGAAAGACGAATAACGCAGCCGCGATAGGACTTGCCGTCATTCGTAAAGGAATCGATCGTTTTCGTCAGATTTTCATGGGGACCAGAACCAAGCTTCTTGTAGACAAGATCACAAGTTTCCTCAAGCAATCCTGCGTGAGCGTTGCAGGGGCTCACCATGATAAGCAACAGGCCGACCACATGATTAAGGAATCTCATATTCGTCATACTTTAGGCGCATAACGGCCTGGCTGTGCGGCGCCGGCCAATATAGTTACAGGAACGGTCCGCTGACACACGACGACCGCACGAACCGGTGGCTAGGCTCCGTTACTTAATTATCTCGAATGTCTTAATGCTTTCTTCAAAAACAGAGTCGAGCGCCTCGCCTCCTGCCGCAAGAGCGGAGCAGGTCACAACAAAATACTTTCCATTTACTCCCGGCAGAAAATAAAATGTTTGCCGGAGCAAATACTTTTGTTGGAGCGAGGTTGTTACCATTCTCTCGCCTCTCGTGCCACTTGTTGTAACAAAAGCATCGCGCTTGATTAGCGTAAACTGCACAAATATCTTGTTTAGGGATTCTTTATTTGCGTCCACGTAACTTCTTAAAGTCCCGCCGTACACCTCATCTACGACATTTATATTTGGGCTAAAGGATTTTGAGGCGGGCCCGATAGCGAACTGGTATTTCATCCCGGGAAATTCACGGAACTGCCATCCTTTTGGCGCACGTAGCGAAAAACCACCTGCCTGTTCAGAATGTCTATCGCCCACCTCTGCGTAAGCCCCATAAGCAGTTAAGCAGAACAAGAAGGTGACAGTGACAAATGACCTTTTCATAAAACACTCCCTTTAAGTTCGAGTGTGCGCCTAAAGAGGCTGTAGAAAAATCCCTTCCCTGTACACAGGGTCGGGGTCAGGTCTAGAGAAGCGCCTTTCCCACCGCCTCTAACAATGTTTCCCACCGTTGGGAAGTGTATTCCAAAATAATCGGCGATCTGTTGGTAAGAATACCCGCCGGTCGCGCGGCGCGGGCGGGTCCGGAGCGCTGGATCTTGCCGATGTTGGGCACCATACAATCGCGTCAGATCTTGGGCAGCGTCACGCCCTTCTGCCCCTGGTACTTCCCGCCGCGGTCCTTGTAGGAGGTCTCGCAGATCTCATCACCCTCGATGAAGATGACCTGCGCTACGCCTTCGTTGGCGTAGATCTTGGCCGGGAGCGGCGTGGTGTTGGAGAACTCGAGCGTGACGTGCCCTTCCCACTCTGGTTCCAAGGGCGTGACGTTGACAATGATGCCGCAGCGCGCGTAGGTACTTTTTCCCAGACAGAGCACGAGAACGTCGCGCGGGACGCGGAAGTACTCGACGGTGCGCGCGAGGGCGAAGGAGTTGGGCGGGATGATGCAGACCTCGCCCTTGAAGTCCACGAACGACTTGGCGTCGAACTGCTTCGGGTCAACGATGGTCGAATTGATGTTGGTGAAGATCTTGAACTCGTCCGAGCAGCGAACGTCGTAGCCGTAACTCGAAGTGCCGTAGGAGACGATCGCGCCGTCGCCGTTGCGCTTCACCTGGTTCGGCTCGAACGGCTCGATCATGCGGTGCTCGCGCGCCATGCGGCGGATCCATTTATCCGATTTTATTCCCATGGTATGAGATTTTGACGCAAAGACGCGAAGACGCAAAGGGGATTGAGAGAAAAAATCTCTGAATGCCCGGCCCTCACCCCTTCCCCTCTCTACCCTCACCCTCATTCCCTCTACCGGAGGGAGAGGGAAGCGAGCCGATGCGCGCTACGCGCGCGTCCTTATTATCTGGGGTTTTCAGGCCCTTCTCCCTCCGGGAGAAGGGTGGGGATGAGGCAGGACCAGGGCTTGGCCGGAATGACGAAATCCTCGTCATGCATTTACGTAATTCTCAATAGTTTTCTTTGCGCCTTTGCGCCTCTGCGTCGAAAATTCTTAATTTTAAGTATTCTGAATCACGATGCTCGGGAACTTGGCGGCGTAGTCCTTCTTCTGGAGCGCGAGCTTGGCCGCCACGCGCCGGGCGATGTCGCGGTAGGTCCGGCTGATCTGGCACTCGGGGTCGGCGACGACGGTGGGCTTGCCGGAGTCGGTCTCCTCGCGGATGCGGATGTCGAGCGGCAGCGCCCCGAGGAAGTCCACGTCGTAATCCGCGGCCATGCGTTGCCCGCCGCCCTCGCCGAAGATGTGCTCCTCGTGGCCGCACTTGGAGCAGATGTGGGTGCTCATGTTCTCGACCACGCCCAGCACCGGAATCTCGACCTTCTCGAACATCTTGAGCGCCTTGCGCGCGTCGAGGAGCGCGATGTCCTGCGGCGTGGTCACGATCACGGCGCCCGTGACCGGCACCTTCTGCGCCAGGGTCAGCTGCGTGTCGCCGGTACCGGGCGGCAGGTCCACGACGAGGTAATCGAGGTCCTTCCAGTTGGTGTCCTTGAGCAGCTGCTCGAGCGCCTGGGTCACCATCGGCCCGCGCCAGATCATCGGCGTGTCCTCTTCGACGAGGTAGCCGATGGACATTGATTGCAGGTGATAGCTCACGAGCGGCTCGAGCGATTTGCCGTCCTTCGACTCGGGCTTCATCTTGACGCCCAGCATGCGCGGCTGGCTCGGGCCGTAGATGTCGGCGTCGAGGATGCCGACGTTCGCGCCCTCGACGGACAGCGCGAGCGCGAGGTTCACCGCGACCGTGGACTTGCCGACGCCGCCCTTGCCCGAGGCGACGGCGATGATGTTCTTGACGCCCGGGATCGGCTTCACGCCCTTCTGCACGCTGTGGGAGGTGATTTCCGAGGAGATGTTGACGGCGACATCCTTGACCCCGAGGGCGGCGATCTTCTCCTTGAGCCTGGCCGCGAGCGCGTCCTTCGAGCCCTTGGCGGGATAGCCCAGCACGACGTCAACCGCGACCTTGGCGCCGTCAACGGCGATGTTCTTCACCGCCTTGGCGCTCACCAGGTCCTTCTCGAGATACGGATCAATGACCTCTTTGAGCGCCGTTTCAACCTGCGACTGGGTTACCGCCATGAAAACTCTCCAAAAGTTGCCGCGAAGGGGGCGGAATGCTACACCGCGAACCGAAAAAAGTCATGGCCGGGGGCGACGCAACCACCGGATTTCCCTTATCATATCGGGGACAAGCGACAAGCCCGGAGAGGCTCCGGGCCTTTAAGCCATGGCCGAAAATAACCGCAAAATCCTGGTCACCAGCGCCCTGCCCTACGCCAACGGCCCGATCCACCTGGGGCATCTCGTCGAATACATCCAGACCGACATCTGGGTGCGGTTCCAGAAAATGCGCGGCCACAAGTGCTGGTACGTCTGCGCCGACGACACCCACGGCACGCCCATCATGCTGCGCGCGCAGCAGGAGGGCATAACGCCCGAGGCGCTCATCGCCCGCATGCACGGGGAGCACGCGCGCGACTTCGCCGAGTTCGGGGTCATGTTCGACAACTACCACACCACCCACTCCGACGAGACCCGCGTGCTCGCCGAGCTGATCTACGAGCGCCTCAAGGAAGGCGGCCACATCGCCCGGCGCACCATCAAGCAGGCCTACGATCCCGTCAGGCAGATGTTCCTGCCGGACCGCTTCATCAAGGGCGAGTGCCCGCGCTGCGGCGCGCCCGACCAGTACGGCGACTCGTGCGAGGTCTGCGGCGCGACGTACTCACCGACCGAGCTGAAAAACGCCGTGTCGGCGCTCTCCGGGGCCAAGCCGGTCGAGAAGGAATCGGAGCACTATTTCTTCAAGCTCGGCGACTTCGAGGACACGCTGCGCGCCTGGCTCTTCCCAGACATCACGCAGCCGCGCCATGTGCAGCCGGAGGTGGCGAACAAGCTCGACGAGTGGTTCGCCGCGGGTTTGAAGGACTGGGACATCTCGCGCGACGCGCCCTACTTCGGCTTCGAGATCCCCGGCGCGCCGGGGAAGTTCTTCTACGTCTGGCTCGATGCGCCGATCGGCTACATGGGGAGCTTCAGAAATCTGTGTGAAAAGCGATCAGCTATCAGCGATCAGCTATCAGCTAAACCTGAATTCGAAGAGTATTGGGGGAAGGATTCCAAGGCCGAGCTGTATCACTTCATCGGCAAGGACATTCTCTACTTTCACGCGCTGTTCTGGCCGGCGATGCTCGAGGGCGCGGGCTTCCGCAAGCCCACGGCGGTGTGGGCGCACGGCTTCCTCACCATCAACGGCCAGAAGATGTCGAAGTCGCGCGGGACCTTCATCACCGCGCGCACGTACCTGAATCATCTCAACCCCGAGTACCTGCGCTATTACTACGCGGCCAAGCTCGGGCCGCACGTGGAGGACATTGATCTCAATTTCGACGACTTCGTCGCGCGCGTGAACAGCGACATCGTCGGCAAGTACGTCAATATCGCCGCGCGCTCGGCCGGCTTCATCACGCAGAAGTTCGACGGCATGCTCGGCCCCAAGCTTGCGAATCCGGAGCTGGTCGAGGAGCTGCGGGCCAACGCGGAAACAATCGCCGCCCACTACGAGAGGCGCGAGTACGGCGAGGCGATGCGCCTGGTGATGGCGCTCGCGGACAAGGTCAACGAGTACGTGGACAGCGAGAAGCCATGGGTTCTTGCCCGGGACCCGTCCCAGCAAAAGCGTCTGCACCAGGTGTGCACGACGAACCTGAACTTGTTCCGGCTGCTCACGCTGTACCTCAGGCCCGTACTGCCGGAGCTTGCGGCCGCAGCCGAGAAGTTCCTGAACATCCCGGCGCTCACCTGGGCCGACGCCGGGACAGTGCTGCTAAAGCACGCGATCAACCCTTATCAGCATCTAGCCAACCGCGTTGACCCGAAGCAAATCGCAGCGATGCTGGAGGAAGCCAAAGATAGTCTCCAATCCTCCCTCTCCCCGCGGGAGAGGGGCGGGGTGAGGGCCGGGGGTGATGGCCGCGGCGCGCACAAGGCCACGCCGCCGAAGGAATTGATCGAACTTGCGCGAAAGCTACGCACCCAGCAAACCGACGCGGAACAGTTGATTTGGGGGCTCCTGCGCGAGCGCCGCGTTCACGACGCGAAATTCCGTCGCCAGCATCCCGTGGATGCAGGCGACAAACGGTTCGTGCTCGACTTCTACTGCCACGAGGCAAAACTCGCGGTGGAGCTCGACGGCGGGCAGCACGTTGAACGCGCGGAGAAGGACGCCGCGCGCAACGCCCTGCTCGAACAGCAGGGAATCACCGTATTGCGGTTCTGGGACAACGATGTACTGAAGGAAACCCTAACCGTTCTGGAAACTATCTGGAATGCACTCGAGGAACGTCTACCAATGACACAGCCACCAACACCGTCCTCACCGCCAACGCAGCCCTCACCCCCAGCCCCTCTCCCGCAGGGAGAGGGGAGTAATATTAATATCGAACCGATCAAACCGGAGATTTCGATAGACGAATTCGGCAAACTCGACCTGCGCGTCGCGCGCATCGTGAAGGCCGACTACATCGCCGGCGCGGATAAGCTGTTGCAACTCACGGTGGACGTAGGCGAGGGAAAGCCGCGCAACATCTTCGCCGGCATCCGGCAGGCCTACGATCCGAAGGCGCTCGAAGGACGGCTCACCGTGGTGGTGGCGAATCTCGCGCCGCGCAAGATGAAGTTCGGCGTCTCCGAGGGCATGGTGCTCGCCGCCGGTCCGGGCGGGAAAGACCTTTGGATACTCTCGCCGGATTCCGGCGCCCAGCCGGGGATGCGGGTGAAATAGAGGGCACGTGAGGATTTTTTGATTATCCGATGCTTTTCTTTGCGCCCTTCGCGTCTTTGCGGCAAATAATCATACTTAATCAAAGCTTCCCTAGGCCCTGCCGCCCACGCCGGGCTTGAGCGTGGCCGCCCGCAGGCGGTCAATCAATGTCCGCTGCGAAATCCGCAGGCGATCGAGCACGGCGGACAGATTCTCGAACTCGGCCACGCCGGTGAGCGCGATCGGCTGGCTCAGGTCGCCCGTGCTCATGCGCTGGGCCGATTCAACAAGGGCCTGGACCGGCCTGGATATGGAGGCCGGCAGAATAACAAGCAGCAACACGGCCAGCGCGATACTGACGGCTGCGGTCGCCCCCAGGACGGCGTCCACAACCCAGAAGTTATCCTTGATCTCCAGGGCGGAGCGCAGGGCCTGTGCGTGCTTCGTGGTCCCCATCTTGGCAGTGCCGTCCAGCAGCACCCGGAATCTGTCCTTCGCCTCCTTGATCGCATCGTTGGCCTTGATCGTGCTCTTGATCCTGCCGGCAGCGATACCAGCCGCAACTACATCGAAGCCGTCGCCATAGCCGTTGAGGGCCGCCTGCCAGCTACGGATCTCGGCGACGTCCGCGTCACCCCAGATACCGGACTCGTTTTTCAGCGCGTAACCCACCATTTTCTCAAGCTTCACATAGCTGCTCTGCCATTCCTTGTGATAATTATCCGCGCGCTCCCGGTCGCCGATGTACATGAAGTATTCCTTCTCAAACCGCCGCATCTTATGTCCCTCGACGGCCATATCGGTGATCGCCGCGTTGGCGCTGAAATCACGGTTGATCGCGGCTGTCACCAGCGCCTCGTTTTCTTGCACGTAGTAAAAAGTGGTCGCCGCCTGGACAAGGAGAAAAAAAACCAGCAGCGAAAAGCCGGCGATCAGTCTGGTGCGGATGCTCATCATGGTCGGAT
>MFSY01000032.1:7275-23616 GCA_001785175.1 Candidatus Muproteobacteria bacterium RIFCSPHIGHO2_01_FULL_65_16
GTTATTCCGGCGCGGCGCGCCGCGGACGAACCGGCGGCCCGGCGTCAGCGCATGGGCCTGGGCTGCGCGAAGCCGTACTTCTTCAGTATCAGATTGTGCATGGTCAAGACCATCGCGCTGCGATCAATCTCGTCGGGCAATTCCTGATACAGCAGCTCCAGAAATTTCACGTACCTCCAGGCCGCCATGTCTTTCCCATTCAGCCCCTGCTTGCGTAACACGTCGTCCACGAGGATCTCCGCCGCGGGACCGATCTTGTTGGACAGGGTACTTACGGTCGTTGCTCTCCATCCAGGTAATGCCATAATCGCCTCCTACTCCGATTTTCGTTATTTAAAAGGATTTCCCGACGATCACTCGGATCGCCAGGCACATCCGCCCAATCGGAATCCCTTCAAAAATAACCACGCAAGTAGTACGCCATTATTAAAGGCTTAAAGTAGCCGCCGGCGCTGTTTCCTTATGCATGGGGTGGACAATTAACCCATGCAAAAATTGTAGATGCTCATTCCGGGATTGCCAGTGCGCGCGGCATCTTTTGATGACAGGCGGCATTGCAGGCGGCAACGCTGGCGATGGCGGGAGGGTGTGCGTAAAGTCCCAGCCGGGTTTTACCGGTCATGTGTGTAATTGATTCTTATTCTCCGGTCCACTATGAATAACACGAAGCGCGCCGCGATCTTCGCCCGCCTGAAACGCGCCAACCCCGCGCCGAGGACGGAGCTCGGGTATTCCACGCCGTTTGAGCTGCTGGTCGCGGTCATCCTGTCGGCGCAGGCGACCGACAAGAGCGTCAACCGGGCCACCGCCCGGCTGTTCAAAACGGCGAATACGCCACGGAAGATGCTGGCGCTGGGCGCTCGCAGCCTCAAGCGCCGCATCAAAACTATCGGCCTCTATAACACCAAGGCGGCGAATATCCTCAAGACCTGCAAAATCCTGGTTGCGCGGCATGACGGTCGGGTACCGCATACGCGCGCGGAGCTGGAGGCGCTGCCGGGGGTGGGGCGCAAGACCGCCAACGTCGTCCTCAACACCGC
Organism: Candidatus Muproteobacteria bacterium RIFCSPHIGHO2_01_FULL_65_16; assembly: GCA_001785175.1. Taxonomy (GTDB): domain Bacteria; phylum Pseudomonadota; class Gammaproteobacteria; order Acidiferrobacterales; family Sulfurifustaceae; genus MFSY01. Next base: position 8,316 of record MFSY01000032.1, read on the forward strand.
CTTCGGCCACCCCACCATCGCCGTTGATACCCATATCTTCCGCGTGGCGAACCGCACCGGCCTCGCCCGCGGGAAAACCCCGCTGGCCGTGGAAAAGAAGCTGCTCCAAACGGTCCCCGGAAAATACCGGCACGATGCGCACCACTGGCTGCTCCTGCACGGGCGCTACACCTGCGTTGCGCGCCGACCGCGCTGCGCGTCGTGCGTGATCTATGATTTATGTGAGTACCGGAATAAATTAACGTCATGACGCAAGCCACCGTCGCCACCGGCCTGAGCCGCGGAAATCGGGCCTACCCCGAGCACGCCGCGCGCGCCGTCAAACAGGCGCTGGAGCACGCGGGGCTCGAGCGCGCCAACAGCGTGCTGCTGTTTCTCACCCCGGAATACGCGCCGAACCCGGAACCAGCGCTGCGCGCCGCGGCGCGCGCGGCGGGTTGCCTGCAGGTGATCGGCTGCACCGGCGCCGGCATCCTGACGGAAAAAGAATGGGTGCTCGACAGCCCCGGCGCGGCGGCCATGGTGTTCGGGGGCGGGATCAGCCTTGCGGCGCCGTCGGACCCACGCGCCGACGACGAAACGCTCATCCTGAGTCTCTGCACTCCCGCGGGCCTGAGCGCCGACTGGCTCGATGTGCCGGCGCCCCGCATCGGCGCGATCTCGGGCGACCTCTTCGGCCACGGCCCGTTCAAGGTCTGGAGCGGCAGCCGCGTCGCCGAGAGCGGGCACGTCGAGGCCGTCATCGGCGGCGCCGCCGGCGTCATCCAGGCGTCGCAGGGCGTGCGCGCGCTCACCTCGCCGATCGAGGTCGCCGAGGTCCAGGGCTACGACATCAAGCTGCTGGGAAACTACCCGGCGCTCAACGTCCTGGTCAAATCGCTGCCCCTGCCCGTGCGCCAGATGGAGCGCATCCCGCTGCACCTCATCATGGGCGGCGTGACCTTCGGCGACCCCATGACCGCGATCCGCGAGGGGCGCTACCGGCTGAACCACATCGTCTCCGCCAACCTGCGCGACCGGTCCATCACCCTCTCGCATCCGCTCTCACGCGGCGAGCGCCTGTTCTGGGCCATGCGCGACGCGCTCACGGCGGAGCGCGACATGCGCGCGACCATCGAGCGCGCGCGCGCCGAGCTGCGGCGCGAGCCCGACTTCGCGCTGCTGTTTCCGTGCATGGGGCGCGGCCCGCACTTCTACGGCAACCGCGACCGCGATCTGGATCTGCTGCGCGCGCGCTTTCCACTGCTGCCCGTCATCGGCATGTACGGCAACGGCGAGCTCGGGCCGCTCGACGGGGCGAACCATCTCTACCAGTATTCGGTGATCCTGGGTTTATTCCGGACGCTGTAAAATAGCGCCCGCCGAAAGAGTCGAGGAAATATTGACTCCGTTGAATTCCGAGTTGGTCATGTAAGCAGAGCGTATGGGACGGGAAGTGTTGGGGTCCCCGTATGGCGCGCCCGCGCACCGGCCGCTCCTGCGCCTGTCATAAGGCAGGACGAACGAGCGAAGCGAGTAGGGCTACAGGTTCGCGCCCGCGGCATTGGTGCATCCATGCACGGCACGGGAGATAATGGAGCATCCCGCATTAAAACTAACGCCGCCCGCAGGGCGGACTTAAAGAAACTGTCGCAGCGGCGCGTATTTCTGCGCCACCAGCCACAGGTCCTCGGGCGCGTCCACATCGCGCAGCGCGGGCAGCATCTCGAAATAAATCCCGTGCCGCTGCGCGCGCTCCAGGATCTCGCGCAGTAGCGCCGGACTGTCCCGGCGGACGCCATCGAACAGCTCCGGCCGCGCCTGCTGCAGGCCGAGGAAATAATAACCGCCGTCATCGGTCGGACCGAGGACGTTCAGCCCGCGCACCAGCCACTCGTTGGCCTGGTCGAGAAATTCCCCGTTGCAATGGGGCACGTCGCAGCATAGAACACCCGCGCCGCCGCGGCCGCGCGCGGTGTGCGCGCGCAGGGCGTTCAGCATCCGCTCGCACGGCTCGGCGCCCTGCTGCGCCGCCAGGTGCACGCCGAATTCGCGCGCCAGCCCGTGGAACAGCGGATGCCCCGTATCCGGGGCGCAATAAAGAAAGATCTCGCCGGGCCAGCTGGAGGTCGCGCGTTCCACGGTCGCGCGCAGCATGAACGCGGCGATCTCCGCCGCCTGCTCCGGGCTGCGGTGCGGCATGAGGCGCGTCTTCACCCGTCCGGGACGCGGCTCGTGTGCGAACAGGATCAGGTCCGGCTGTTTCATGTGTTTTCCATGCCGCTCCGACGGCGGGAACGCGCGGATCACCCGAAATGGCAGACGTAATCCAGCAGGTCGTCCACCTCGATCTCGAAGTGCGAGTTGGCGGGGATGGAGAAACTCTGCCCCGCCTGGTACTCGTCCCAGATCTGCTTGTCGGCGATCTTCACCCGGCAGTGGCCCTGGGTGACGTCTATGGTCTCCGGCGCCTGGGTGGAGAAACGATAGGTTCCGGGCAACATGACGCCGAGGGTCTTCATCTCGCCGCCCGGCGTGATCACGGTGCGGCTGGTGACGCGCCCGCCGTGATAGACGTTGGCCTGCTTCTTGATCTCGACGTTCTTGAAGCTCATCAGTAAACCAGTGAATAGTGAAAAATTAAAAGTGAAAAGTTAACTAACTGAATGTTTTCTGCCTTTTGACGTGATAAGGATTTTCGAAATGATTTTAACAAGCTGATCTGTTTCATTCACCAAGTCCGACAACCGCTCACCAACAATTAAATCAGTCTGCTTGATAAGGCGTAACCAATATGCGGTTTCCAGTGCCTCTTTGTGCGCAACCGACATCTTTGCGATGAAATCAGCCTTGCTCTGGCCACCTTGCGCCTCGTGCACGTTCGCACCGATAGACGTTCCTGCCCGAAGTAACTGTCTGCCCAGAATACGCCCGATGCTGTCTTTTTCAAGCTCCCGACACAGCCGGACGATACTTAGCGAGAAACTGAGCGTACGCTCGACTATACTCGGCTTTCTGCGCACCGCATCCTTACACATGGATCAACTTTACACTTTTCACTTTACACTTTTCACTTCCGTTTTCTGGCCGCGATGCGCATGCGCAGGGCGTTGAGCCGGATGAAGCCCTCGGCGTCCTTCTGGCTGTAGGCGCCGGCGTCCTCCTCGAAGGTGGCGATGGAGCGGTCGAACAGGCTGTCGCTCTCCGATTTTCTTCCGGCCACGGCCACGTTGCCCTTGTAGAGCTTGAGGCGCACGACGCCGTTCACCGCCGCCTGCGAGGCGTCTATCGCCTGCTGCAGCAGCCGGCGCTCCGGGCTCCACCAGTAACCGTTGTAGATCAGCGCGGCGTAGCGCGGCATGAGGTCGTCCTTGAGGTGCGCGACCTCGCGGTCGAGGGTGAGGGACTCGATCGCGCGGTGCGCCTTGAGCATGATGGTCCCGCCCGGCGTCTCGTAGCAGCCGCGCGACTTCATGCCGACGTAGCGGTTCTCGACGATGTCGGTGCGGCCGACGCCGTTCTCGCCGCCGAGCCGGTTCAGCGTCTCCAGCACCCGGGCCGGCGACATGGCCTTGCCGGCGATGGCGGTGATGTCGCCCTTGCGGTAGGTCAGCTCGATGTAGGTCGGCTTGTTCGGCGCCCGCTCGGGCGCGACGGTGAGCCGCCACATGTCCTCCTCCGGCTCGGCCCAGGGATCCTCCAGCACCCCGCCCTCATAGGAGATGTGCAGCAGGTTCGCGTCCATGGAGTACGGCGATTTCTTGCCGCGCTTCATCTCGACCGGGATGTGGTGCTGCTCGGCGTATTTCAGGAGCTTCTCGCGCGAGGTGAGGTCCCACTCGCGCCACGGCGCGATCACCTTCACGTCCGGCTTGAGGGCGTAGTAGCCGAGCTCGAAGCGCACCTGGTCGTTGCCCTTGCCGGTCGCGCCGTGGGCCACGGCGTCGGCGCCGACCTTGTTGGCGATCTCGATCTGGCGCTTGGCGATCAGCGGCCGCGCGATCGAGGTGCCGAGCAGATACTCGCCCTCGTAGATCGCGTTGGCGCGGAACATGGGAAAAACGAAGTCGCGCGCGAATTCCTCGCGCAGGTCGTCCACGAATATCTGGCGCACGCCGAGCTTCTTGGCCTTGGCGCGCGCGGGCTCCAGCTCCCCGCCCTGGCCGATGTCGGCGGTGAAGGCCACGACCTCGCAGCCGTAGGTCTCCTGGAGCCATTTCAGGATGACCGAGGTGTCGAGCCCGCCGGAGTACGCCAGAACGACTTTTTTGATCTTCATATGATTTCTCGACGCAAAGACGCGAAGGCGCAAAGAAGATAGGCGAAAAAATTACTCTAAAGGTATCTTTGCGTCTTTGCGCCTTTGCGTCAAAAACTATTACTTAGCGACTTTGGCGGTGCGGCGCAGGCGCGACAGCAGCCGCCGCGCCATCTCGCCGAACAGCTCGGTCTGGGTCGGGTGCGGGTGGATCGCCTGCGCCACCTGTTCCAGCGTCATGTCGCCCGCCACCATCAGCACCGCCTCGCCGATCAGGGTGTCGGCGTGGTCCGCCAGGAAATGCACGCCCACGATGCGGTGGCTCGTCTTGTCCGCCACGAGCTTGATGAGCCCGTCGGTTTCATTCGTGATCTGGCTCTTCGCGTCAATGTTCATCGGCATCTTCACTTCCACCGCATCAATGCCGTTGGCCTTCGCCTGCTCGACCGCAAGCCCCACGAACGCCGCCTGCGGCCGGGTGAAGACCACGCCGCAGTCCTTGGCCGGGTTGTACTCCATGCGCTCGCCCATGATCGTGACCGCGGCCACGCGCCCCTGGTGGCCGGCGGTGTGCGCCAGCATGAGCCCGCCGTTCACGTCGCCGACGGCGAAGATGTGGGGCACGTTCGTGCGGCAGGAGGCGTCCACCATGATCGCGCCGCGCTCGCCCAGCGCCACGCCGGCCTTCTCGAGCGCGAGCGGCTCGGTCACCGGGCGCTTGCCGGTGGCGACGAGGACGTAGTCGCATTTGAAGTTGGCGTTCTTGCCCGCGGCGTCGCCGTAGCTGAGCGTCATCTGGCCGGGCTTACCCGCGATCTTGGCGACCTTGGCGGAAGTAACGACCGTGAGGTTCTTCTGTTTCTTGAGCAGCTCGCCGAGCGCCTTGGCGATCTCGGCCTCCGCCTCGGGCAGCACCCGCTCCTGCGCCTCGATCACGACAACCTGGGCGCCGAAGTCGGCGAAGATCTGCGCCATCTCCAGGCCGATCGCGCCGGCGCCGATGACGCCGAGCTTCTTGGGCGGAGCCTTGAGACTCCAGACCGTGTCCGAGGTGAGCACGCCCTTCGAATCCGCCCCCGGAATCGGCGGGATGAAGGGCGGCGCGCCGGTGGCGATGACGCAGGCGCCGAAGCTGACACGCTCGGTCGCTCCCGGCTTCCTGCCTCCCGCGACATTAGCACGTCCCTGTGCGTCAGTTTTCTTGTCATAAGACGCCCGCACGTGCGGGTCCTTGGTGTTGCCGGAGGTATCAATAAGAATGCTGTTGGGCGAGTCGAAGCGCGCGAAGCCCTGGCGCACCTCGATCCGCACGCCCTTGTCGGTCTTCAGGGCCATGTCGCCGCGCGCCTCTAATATAGATCGTCGTGCCTTTTCCAGTCGAAGCCAATCCAGTTTGGGTTTCGTGGTGTTCAGGATGCCGAGGTGAGCGTCATGGGCGCGGTCGCGCATGCGGTCGGCCGCGGCGCGCCAGGCCTTCGACGGAATGCAGCCGCGCCAGAGACATTCGCCGCCCGGAAGCGGGGCGTCGTTGACCAGCATGACCTTCTTGCCGTGGTCGGCGAGATCGCGCGCGCAGTCCTCGCCGCCGGGGCCGCCGCCGATGACGACCCCGTCGTAATCCCATTTGCCCGGCGCGAGCGCCGCGCCGGGCGCGCCGGCCGGGACCACGGCGCCGCCGAGCCAGGATTGCGGCTGCTCGACCAGACCCTTGAACACGCCCAGAAACTTGGCCGCGTCCGCGCCGTTGACGATGCGATGGTCCGCGGTCACGGTCACCGGCATGCCCTGCGGACCGGCGGTGGCGATGGCGAAGATCGCCGAGGTGCCGGGCGACGGGATGGCGTCGAAGTGCGTCACCCCGAGCATGCCCATATTCGAGATGGTAAACGTCGGGTTCGAGTACTCCTGCGGCTTCAGGCGCTTTACGCGCGCGCGGGCGACGAGGTCCTTCCAGTCCTCGTTCAGCTGCTTGACGCTCTTGGCGAGCACGTCGCGCAGCACCGGCACCACCAGGCCCATGCCCTCGGTCTCGACGGCGAGGCCGATGTCTATCTGCGGGCGCTCGACGATGCGGTCCTCGTGCTGATAGACCGCGTTGACGCGCGGGAATTTCTGGATGGCCAGGGCCGCGGCCTTGGCCAGCAACACGGTCAACGAATAGCCCGCCTGCTTCGCCGCCGCCACCAGCGGCTCCGGCCGCACGTTGGTGGTGACGCGGAAGAGCGGCATGGAGAGCGAATATTCCATGTTGTGCGCCACGGCCTTCTCCATGGCGTCCATCGGCCGGCCCACGCCCGGCACCTGATAGATGCGCTTGGCCATTCCGGGCGGCGCCTGCGGGGCGGTCACGTCGGCGGCGGCCACGGCGCCGCCCGGACCGGAGCCCCTGATCGTGTTGATATCAATGCCGTGCGCGCCGGCGAGCTGGCGCGCGTACGGCGTGGCCCTGCCCTCGTGCGGGCGCGGCGCCGGGCTGGCGCCGTGCGGCATGGCGGGGATGTGGGTCTTGGGCTTGGCCGTGCCGTAGGGCTCGAATTTCTCCGGCGCCGGGGCGGCCGGCGCCGCCGGCGCCGCGGCCTTGACGGCCGGCGCCTCGCCGCGCTTCACGTCCTTGGCGTCCGCCACCAGATAGGCGATCGCCCCGCCCACCGGCACGACCGCGCCCACCGGCGCCAGCGGGCCGGAGAGATGGCCCTCGCGGAACACCTCGACGTCCATGATCGCCTTGTCGGTCTCGACCGTCGCCACCACGGTGCCACGGGCGATGTTGTCGCCGACGTTCTTTTCCCAGGTCACGATCGTGCCCTCGGTCATGGTGTCCGAGAGCTTGGGCATTTTGATTGCGTATGTATCAGCCATAAAGTCAGTTTCAAGTGGCAAGTAGCAAGTGGCAAGAAAACAAGTCGCAGGCCTTCTTCACTTGCTACTTGTAACTTGCTACTTGCTACTGCTGTTAAATCCTTCCCATGACCTTGAGCGCCGCCTGGTACACGTCATCGGCGTTCGGGATGGCGACCTTTTCCAGGTTCTCCGCGTACGGCACCGGCACGTCGGCGGCGTGGATGCGCACCGGCTGGGCGTCGAGCGCGAAGAAACATTCCTCGATCACGGTCGCCATGATCTCGGCGCCCACCCCGACGGCGGCCTCGTCCTCCTCCGCGATCACCACGCGGTGGGTCTTCTCCACCGAGCGCCGGATGGTTTCGCGGTCGAGCGGTTTCAGGGCGCGCAGATCAATAACCTCGGCGCTGACGCCGTCCTGCTCGAGCCGCTTCGCCGTCTCCAGGCACATGTGCAGCGAGAGGTTGTAACCGATGAGCGTTATATCCGTGCCGCGGCGCACGATCTCGGCGCCCTCGAGCGGGCGGAAATACTCATGGTCCGGAATCTCCTCCTTGAGATTGTACATGCGCTCGTGCTCGATCACGATCACCGGGTCGTTGCAGCGCACCGCGCTTTTCAGCATGCCGCAGGCGTCGAGCGGCCCGCGCGGGGTAACCACGCGCAGTCCCGAGGTGGACATGAACACGCGCGCCAGCCGCGCCGAGTGCTGCGCCGCGAGCTGGTGCGCCGTGCCGCCGGGGGTGCGCATGACGATCGGGCAGGTGGCGCGCCCGCCGGACATGTAGCGGATCTTGGCGGCGGCGTTGATCAGGGTGTCGAGCGCGAGCAGCGCGAAATTGATGGACATGATCTCGATGATCGGCCGCATGCCCGCCATGGAGGCGCCGATGCCGATACCGGTGAAGGAGTTCTCGGAGATGGGCGTGTCTATGACGCGCTTTTCGCCGTACTTCTGATAGAGCCCGGAGGTCGCCTTGTAGGTGCCGCCTATGAGGCCCACGTCCTCGCCCATGACGATCACATTCGGGTCGCGCGCCAGCTCCTCGTCGTGCGCCCGGCGGATCGCCTCCCAGTAAGCCAGTTCTGCCATTGTGGAATCCTTGATTCTTCGCTCTGCTGAATTCGGGTTTCGCGTCTTCGCTTTAGTGGCTGTCAGCAATCAGCTTTCAGCGGTCAGCTAGACCCGGTTTTGCTGATAGCTGATAGCTAATAGCTGTTTTGCAACGGCCCGATCCAGCGCGGGTCGGGGTTGTCGTCGAGCACGTACTTGTTGAGATCCTCCACCCGCGGCGCCGGGCTCTCCTCGGCGAACTTGACGATGTCGTTTTCGATCATGGCGTCAATCTCCTGCTCCATGGCCTTGATGTCGGCGTCGGTGACGACGCCGGCCTGCTTGAGTTTCCGGTCGTAGATCCTGATCGGATCGCGCTCCTGCCACTGCCGCTCCTCGTCCTTGCTGCGGTAGAGCGCGGTCTTGTCCGACATCGAGTGGCCGCGGTAACGATAGGTGAGATATTCGATGAAATACGGCCCCTTGCCTCCGCGCACATGGTCAACCGCCTTCTTGGCCGACTCCATGACCACCTCGATGTCCTGGCCGTCGTGCTGGCTCGACGGGATGTTGTAGCCGCAGACGCGCTTGTACTGGTCCACCACCGCGGTCGAGCGATCCACGCGCGTGCCGATGGCGTAGCGGTTGTTCTCGCACACGAACAGCACCGGCAGCTTCCAGACCGAGGCCATGTTCATGGTCTCGTGGAACGTCCCCTGGTTGTTCGCGCCCTCGCCGAGGAAGCAGATGGCGATCTGGTCCGTGCCCTTGTGCTTGCAGGCGAGCGCCAGTCCCGCGGCCAGCGGAAACGGCTGGCCCACGAGGGCGTAGCCGCCCATGAAATTGACCGTGGGATCGAAGATGTGCATCGAGCCGCCGCGCCCGCGCGAGCTGCCGGTCTCCTTGCCGTAGAGCTCGGCCATGACCTCGCGCGCCGGCGCGCCGGTCTTGATGGCGTGGATGTGGTCGCGGTAGCCGGTGATGATGTAATCGTGTTTCACCCGGGCCATCTCGAGCACCCCGGTGGCCACGGCCTCCTGCCCGACATACAGGTGCAGAAATCCGCCGATCTTGTGTTCCATGTAGGCCTCGAAGCAGCGCTCTTCGAAGCGGCGGTAAAAGATCATCTCCCGCAACAGACGTTTCTGGTCGGCTGGTTTCATGTCTCCCTGGAGTTCGGGCCGGAGTGGTTAATGGATCGGATGTGCTGGATGCTTCAGGCTCTTCGGATGTTTAGCTACCTTCCCCTGAACCTTCATCATCCCCCTTATAATTGGCCCGCTTTTGCGCGCGGTATGATCGTTTTTTTAACCAACTTGGTCAAGGCGAACCGCCTTTTCCGTCAGGCGCCTGTTTCGGTGCCGGTGCGGCTCACAGAACTGGCGCCGCCGCGGTCTTCGGACAGTTTCTGATTCGACCCACAAGATTTGACCGCGCCCACATTGTCAAACTTGCGCCTTCGCTTGCATCTGCATCGTCCGACGCGCGCTACCGTCACCTAAAATGTTCGCAAGCTTTAGACGATCCCTCATTCAAAGTAGGTATATCCAAATGAGAGTTGAAATCATTCTAAATCTGACGTAATTTAATCTGAGTAAAGCAGTCAACAATTGGCCTTTAATAAATTGCGAGGGATATGTCATGAAAAACCCGCTTGATTCCATTTGGGGCACCATCATTTCGGGGCTGATTCTCACGGCAATTCTGTATTTCGTCGCCCGTAATTTTCTGGTTGCAAGCACCTAACCCCATATCCCGGAAAGGATTTTTAAGGAGGATCCAAACATGAACGCAGAATTGATTCTCGACCGCTGGCTGCATGTTGTCGCCGGTATCACTTGGATCGGCCTGCTTTATTACTTCAATCTGGTGCAGACACCGGGGTTGGCCGCCGCCAAGGCGGACGGTAGCGCCGCCGGCATCACCAGACACATCGCGCCCCGGGCCCTGCTCTGGTTCCGTTGGGCGGCCGTGGTCACCTGGCTGAGCGGCGCGGCTTACCTTCTTCGCGCCGCCAATCTGAGCCTGACGGATGCCTTCCTGCTGCAGGGGGCAAGCGCCCTGATCGGCGTCGGCGCCTGGCTCGGCACCATAATGCTCTTCAATGTCTGGGTGCTGATCTGGCCCAACCAGAAGAAGGTCCTGGGCATAGTTCTAGCCGACGACGCGGCCAAGGCCCGGGCCGGGCGCGTGGCCTTCCTGGCCTCGCGCACAAACCTCATGCTTTCGATTCCCATGGCCTTTTTCATGGTCGCGGGCCCGCACGGCCTGCCAGTCTGACATTCAGGCCCACGCCAAAAGGCCCGGCCGAGCCGGGCCTTTTTTATTTCAAAAACCTTGCGTTATTGGGCCTAATAGTTAGAATTTCTTTTTGGCATGGCGCCCTGCTCGCAGGGCGCCTTTCTCTTTTTGGTGGCCGTGAATCATGTCTAGTCAGTATCAGATGCCGTTCATCACCCGCCTGCCGGTCGCCTTCGTGCGCGGCGAGGGGGTCTGGCTGTGGGACGACAAGGGCAACAAATATCTCGACGCCCTCGCCGGCGTCGCCGTCTGCGGCCTGGGCCACGCCCATCCCGCGGTCACGGCTGCGGTCTGCGACCAAGCCGGCAAGCTCATCCATACCTCCAACTGGTATGACATTCCCCTGCAAGAGGCCTTGGCCGAGCGCATCTGCCGCCTGGCGTCCATGGACAGCGCCTTCTTCTGCAATTCCGGCGCCGAGGCCAACGAGGCGGCGATCAAGCTCGCGCGCCTGTACGGGCATAACCGCAAGGTCGTCAACCCCGCCATCATCGTCACCGAAGGCAGCTTTCACGGCCGCACCCTGGCGACCCTCAGCGCCACGGGCAACCGCAAGATCCAGGCCGGCTTCGAGCCCCTGGTGCAGGGCTTCTACCGCGTGCCGTACAACGACCTCGCCTCGATCCGGCAGGTGGCCGACCATCACGCGGAGGTCGTCGCGATCCTGGTGGAGCCGATCGAGGGCGAGGGCGGTATAGCGATCCCCGACCCCGGTTATCTCAAGGGCCTGCGTAAAATCTGCGACGAGCGCGGCTGGCTGCTGCTGCTCGATGAAATCCAGACCGGCCTGTGCCGCACGGGGAAATGGTTCGCCTGCCAGCACGAAGGCGTGGTGCCCGACGTGCTGACGCTCGCCAAGGGCCTGGGCAACGGCGTGCCCATCGGGGCGTGCCTCGCGCGCGGCGCGGCGGCCGCGGTCTTCCAGCCGGGCAGCCACGGCTCCACCTTCGGCGGCAACCCGCTCGCCTGCCGCGCGGCGCTGGCCGTGCTCGAGGTCCTGGAGACAGGCAAATACGAGCGGCGCGCGGAGCAACTGGGCGAGCGCCTGCGCGACGGGTTCAAACAACGCCTGGCCGGCGTCGCCGGCGTCAGGGACATCCGCGGAATGGGGCTGATGCTGGCGCTCGAGCTCGACCGGCCGTGCAAGGAACTGATGACGGACGCGCTCGCGCGCGGCCTGCTGATCAACGTCACGGCCGAAAAGGTGGTGCGCCTGCTGCCGCCGCTGATCCTGAGCGACGACGAGGCCGAGCGCCTGGTGCGCGACCTTTCGGAGGTCGTGCGCGCGTTCCTGGAGAAAAAGTGAAACCGCGTCATTTCCTGACCCTGGCGGACTTGAGCCCGGCCGAGCTCAAGGGTCTGCTCGCGCGCGCCGCCGAGCTCAAGGCGCGGCATAAGAGCGGCGCGTCCGACGCGCCGCTGCGCGGCAAGACCATGGCCATGATCTTCGAGAGATCGTCCACGCGCACGCGCGTGTCGTTCGAGGCCGGCATGGCCCAGCTCGGCGGGGCGTCCATATTTCTATCGCCGCGCGACACCCATCTCGATCGCGGCGAGCCGGTGGAGGACACCGCGCGCGTCATGTCGCGCATGGTGGACGTGATCGTGATCCGCGCCGGGAACCACGCCATGCTCGAACGCTTCGCCGCGCACTCGCGCGCGCCGGTGATCAACGCGCTCACCGACAGACACCACCCCTGCCAGTTGCTCGCCGACGTCCAGACCTGGAGCGAGCGGCGCGGCGACATCCGCGGCCAGACCGCGGCCTGGATCGGCGACGGCAACAACGTCTGCCATTCCTGGATCCAGGCCGCGCTCCGGTTCGACTTCAATCTCAGGATCGCCACGCCCCGCGGCTACGAACCAGACGCGGAGCTGGTGCGGGCATCCGAGGGCCGGGTGACGCTGACCGACGACCCGGCCGCGGCGGTGGCCGGCGCCGACGTGGTCGTCACCGATACCTGGGCCAGCATGGGTCAGGAGGGCGAAAAGGCGGAACGCCTCGCGGCGTTTCGCGGCTTCACCGTGGACGGCGCGCTCATGCGGCGCGCCGGCAAGGACGCGCTCTTCATGCACTGCCTGCCGGCCTACCGCGGCCACGAGGTCGCCGCCGAGGTCATAGACGGGCCGCAGAGCGTGGTCTGGGACGAGGCCGAAAACCGCCTGCACGCCCAGAAGGCGCTGCTTGAGTTCCTGTTGCTGGGAAAACCGAAATAAGCCCGGCGCGCCGGGGAGGACCTGATTTAAGTATGATTATTCAACGCAGAGGCGCAGAGACGCGGAGAGAATAAGCTATCAGCTAAAGCCCAAGTAGGTTGGGTTGAGCGAAGCGAAACCCAACAAATCGTTGGGTTACGGCGCTTCGCGCCTAACCCAACCTACATTGAAACCATTTTGAGATAGACTCTAAACAAAAAATCTCTGCGCCTTCGCGCCTTTGCGTCAAAAACTCATATAACCAGAGATTTTCCAGGTTGGCTTTACCGCGCCGGGCGCGGCTCCGCTTCCGGCCGCTGAGTCCGCGGCGCCGCTTGCGCCTCGGGCGCCACGTGGCCGGCGTCGGCGGCGTCGGCCGGCGGCTCGATCAGCCCGCCCGCGAACAGATAAGCCAGGATATCGTCCGCCGCCTGCTGCGGCGAGATGTTCGAGGTGTCAATGGCGATCTCCGCCGCCGTCGGCGCCTCGTAGGGATCGGACACGCCGGTGAAGTTCTTGATCAGACCGGCGCGCGCCCGGGCGTACAGCCCCTTGCGGTCGCGCGTCTCGCACATGGAAATCGGGGTGGCGATATAGACCTCGATGAAGATTCCATGTTGCTCGATCATGCCCCGCACCTGGGCGCGCGTCTGCGCATAGGGCGCGATCGGGGCGCAGATCACGATGCCGCCGTGGCTGGCGATCAGGCTCGAGACATAGCCGAGCCGCAGGATATTCAGGTCCCGATGCTCGCGCGAGAACCCAAGCTCGGATGAGAGGTGCTTGCGCACCACGTCGCCGTCGAGCAGCGTCACTGGCCGGCTGCTGACTTCCATGAGCTTCGCCACCAGCACCTGGGCGACGGTGGATTTGCCGGAGCCGGAGAGGCCGGTGAAAAACAGCGTGATCCCCTGCTGCTGCCGCGGCGGCACGATCTGCCGCAGCACCGCCGGATAGGAAAACCACTGCGCGATCTCGTGGCCGCGCTCGGGCCGGCCGAAGGGGCTGTGGCCGTCCGGCACGCTCACGTGGCGCTGCGATGTGCGTCCGACCAGGAAATGCTCCGGATGGTCCTCCTCGTAAATCAGATTGCGCATCGGCACCAGGCGGACGCCGAGCTCGTGCTCGTGTCTGGCGGCGAGCTCCAGACCCTGAAACCGGCCGTATACCGGCGCCCCGTCGGCGTACTCCCCCAGATCATGGTGGTCGTGCCCCACGACGAAATGGGTGCAGCCGTAGTTCTTATTGATGATTGCGTGCCACAGCGTCGCGCGCGGGCCGCACTGGCGCGTGGAAAGATCCAGCAGGTTCAGGCGCGCGCCGTCCGGCGGGTAGCGGTCCAGCACCGCGCGCAGCGCCCGGGCCCGTGCATAGTGGGTGGTCTCGCCCAGGTCCTTCTTGCCCACCACGCCCTGGATGAGCAGGTGCGCGTTGTGGGCGCGCGCGATGTTGCGCGTGAATTCCACATGGGCGCGGTGCATGGCCTTGTGTGTCTGGTAGGCGAGAACCAGATGCGTCCCCGCCGCTTGAAAGGCGGCGCGCAGGGCCGCGGGGGCGCCGCGGAAGGAAAGGAAATCATGGCGCGCGGAAAGCTCCACTACCTCGATCGTACCGGCGACGCAGGCCTCGCCGGCGACATTGAGCAGATAATTGGCCTCGGGGTGGGTGGGCTTGCTCGTCCCATATAACGCCTCCGCCTCCCGGACCTTGTCCGGCCGCCAGATCTCCGCGACCGTCAGCACCGCGATCATCGTCCCTTCGATGTCGCGCAGCGCCACCTTCTGACCCGCGGCCAGGCGTTCGGCGGTGGCGAGCGGCACGTTGAGCGTCACGGGGACGGGCCAGAGCGTGCCGTCGGCAAGGCGCATGGAGGAACAGACTTGCTCGTAATCCGCCCGGCCCATGAAGCCGGTGAGCGGCGAGAACGCCCCCGTCGCCAGCATTTCGAGATCGCACAGCTGCCGGGGATTCAGATCGAGCGAGATGAAATCGCGCGCCGCCGCCTTGAGCTCGGCCGCGCGCTCGGAACTCACCTGAAGATTTACCAACGTACCGCCGTGCGGGGGATTCGGGTCACGCCCTGGTCTTAGCAACAGCACTCCGTCCATAAGAACAACCTCGCTTTCCTTAGTTATTGTCGAATCAGCGATTATTCGCCGCGCAAGTGGGATGAGTGACATGGCCTGCCGAACCCCATGGATCGGCTGCGGCCGGACACCCCCGCCCTCATATAAGCCTAGACGGCGGCGGCGAAAGCTCAACCATCCGCCCATTCTGGTGTGACAGACGGCATTTTTCCGGGAATAGATGGGCCGTGGACGCGGAAATAGCGGGGTAAAATCGTAAAAAGCTGCGGACGGCGCATGTTCCGTCCGGCCCCAAAAAAACCCACCCGGTGAGGTGCGTGGGAGGCGAAATTTTGTCCTACAATGATTCTCGCGTGTCCTTGTATGTAGCTCTGTTGAATTTCGAGCAGTAATGCCGGCAGTGCGTGTGGGATGGGAAGTTTTTGGGTCCCCGTATGGCGCGCCCTCCGGTAATGGAGAACACCCCGGCGCTGCTGTTACGGCGCACCAGTCTTCGGCACGGCCTGATGGGTTCTTTCTTATCCCCGTCGGAGCGAGCCGAGCACCGCAGCCGAGGCCGGGGGGTGTCGCGAGCCTCTGGTCGAG
>MFSY01000033.1:0-10411 GCA_001785175.1 Candidatus Muproteobacteria bacterium RIFCSPHIGHO2_01_FULL_65_16
ATCCGGGGTGTCCTTCTCTTGGGCTACTTTCTCTTGGACAAGCAAGAGAAAGTAGCCCTGGGTGCGGGGCGGAGCATCCCGCATTCAAATACACGCGGCCGCAGGCCGCTCGAAAGACTAGACGTCGAGATTGGTAACGTAGAGCGCGTTCTTCTCGATGAAGTCCCGGCGCGGCTCGACCTGGTCGCCCATGAGCATGGTGAACACCTCGTCGGCGGCGACGCCGTCGTCCACGTTGACCTTGAGCAGGCGGCGCATGCCGGCGTCCATCGTCGTCTCCCACAGCTGCTCCGGGTTCATCTCGCCCAGCCCCTTGTAGCGCTGGATCGTCTGGCCGCGGCGGGCCTCGGCCATGAGCCAGTCGAGCACCGCGTCGAAGCTCGCGGCCGCCTGACTCCGGTCGGCGCGCTCGATCCTGGCCTCGCCGGCGAACAGGCCCTCGAGGCGCTCGCCCAGGGCGCGCAGGCTGGCGTATTCGCCGGAGCCGATGAATTCCGCATCGAAGCGGCTCTGGGTCACGGCCCCGTGTTCGCTGCGCGCGACCACGATCTCGTGCATGTTGTTGCGGGCGTCGAAGCCCAGGCTCACGTCATAGCGCGCGCCGCTGGGCTCGTCGGACAGGCGGTTTTGCAGCTCGATCACGAACTGCTCGGTCTTTTGCTGGTCCTGCAGCAACGTCTTCGTGAGCGTCGGCAGGTAGATCAGTTTCTGCAGCGCCCGCGCGCCGTAACGCCGCGCCAGGCGCTTGCCGATCTGCTGCACCGCGAGAAAACCCTGGCACAGATTGGCGAGCGCCGCCCCCTGCAGCGTGCGGCCGCCGGCGATGTGCAGCACCGCCCCCTCCACGGCGTTTTCCAACAGGTGGTTCTGCAGCTCGATGTCGTCCTTGAGGTAGCGCTCCTTCTTGCCGTGCTTGACCTTGTACAGCGGCGGCTGGGCGATGTAGATGTGGCCGCGGCTGATGAGCTCCGGCATCTGGCGATAAAAGAACGTCAACAACAGCGTGCGAATATGCGAGCCGTCAACGTCGGCGTCGGTCATGATGATGATCCGGTGATAGCGTAACTTGCTGATATCAAAATCATTTTCGCCGATGCCGGTGCCGAGGGCGGTGATCAGGGTGGCGATCTCGACCGAGGACAGCATCTTGTCGAAGCGCGCGCGCTCGACGTTCAGGATCTTGCCCTTGAGCGGCAGCACCGCCTGGAAGCGGCGGTCGCGCGCCTGTTTCGCCGAGCCGCCGGCCGAATCGCCCTCGACCAGATAGATCTCACACAGGGTTGGGTCGCGCTCCTGGCAGTCGGCGAGCTTGCCCGGCAACCCGGCGAGGTCGAGCGCGCCCTTGCGGCGCGTCATGTCGCGCGCCTTGCGCGCGGCCTCGCGCGCGCGCGCCGCCTCCACGATCTTGACCGCGATCGCCTTGGCGTCGGCCGGGTTCTCCTGCAGGAATTCGTTCAGCTTTTCGTTGACGACGGATTCCACCACCCCCTTCACCTCCGAGGACACCAGCTTGTCCTTGGTCTGGGAGGAAAACTTCGGGTCGGGCACCTTGACCGACAGCACCGCGATCAACCCCTCGCGCGCGTCGTCGCCGGTGGTCTCGACCTTCTCCTTCTTGGCCAGGCCGGTGGCCTCGATGTACTGGTTCAGGGTGCGCGTCATGGCCGCGCGCAGGCCCGCGAGGTGGGTGCCGCCGTCGCGCTGCGGGATGTTGTTGGTGAAGCAGAAGATGTTCTCCTGGTAGGAGTCGTTCCACTGCATGCACAGCTCGACCGTGGTCCCGTCCTTGACCGCGGAGATGTAGACCGGCTTGGGATGGAGCGGGGTCTTGTTGCGGTTCAGGTGCTCGACGAAAGCGGCGATGCCGCCCTTGTACTCGAACACGTCCTGCTTGCCGCTGCGCTCGTCCAGCAGCTCGATGCGCACCCCGGAGTTGAGGAAGGACAGCTCCCGCAGGCGTTTGGTCAGGATGTCGTACTGGAACACGAGATTGCTGAATATCTTGGGGCTGGGCTTGAACCGGACGTCGGTGCCGGTGGCGCCGGTCTTCCCCGTCGCCTTGAGCGGCTTCTCCGGCACCCCGAGGCGGTATCTCTGGTGGTGGACCTTGCCGTCGCGCCGGATCGTGAGCTCGAGCCATTCCGACAGGGCGTTGACAACGGAGATGCCGACGCCGTGCAGGCCACCGGCGACCTTGTACGAGTTCTGGTCGAATTTGCCGCCCGCGTGCAGCACCGTCATGACCACCTCGGCGGCGGACCGCTTTTCCTCGGGGATGATGTCGGTCGGGATGCCGCGGCCGTTGTCGCTGACGGTGACGGAGCCGTCGTTGTGGATGATCACCTTGATCTCGTTGCAGTGGCCGGCCAGGGTCTCGTCAATCGAGTTGTCCACGGCCTCGAACACCATGTGGTGCAGGCCGGTGCCGTCGTCCGTGTCCCCGATATACATGCCGGGGCGCTTGCGCACGGCGTCCAGCCCCTTGAGGACCTGGATGCTGCGTGAGTCGTAGGTGGATTTCTTTTCCATGGGGGCGGTGGGATTTTACCATCTTCGCGCCGGCGCCGCCCGTGGTCGTGTGGCGGCGGGTGCGGTGGTGCGCGCTGTTTCGTTCTTGGGTTCCACGTGGAACCTCGTGGTATGGGGCCGTGGTCCGGTTGTTCCACGTGAAACAACCGGGGGGTCGTCAAAGCCGCATCGGCATGACGATGAACTTGGTGTGCTTGTCGTCGGGGGCGGTGATGGTGCAGCTGCTGTTCGAGTCGCTCAGACCCAGAATTATGTGTTCCGCGGCGTGGGCGCTGACGGCGTCGATCAGATAACTGACGTTGAACCCGATCTCCAGGGGCTCGCCGCTGTAGTCAATGGCGATTTCCTCCTGGGCCTCCTCCTGCTCAGGGTTATGCGCCGTGATCTTCATCGTCTTTTCCTCGAGGTTCAGGCGCACGCCGCGGTATTTCTCGTTCGAGAGAATGGCGGCACGACTCAACGTCTCACGGAGGGCACCGCGTTCGATCTTGATCTGCTTGGTCTGCGCCGCCGGTATAACCTTGTTGTAGTCGGGGTAGCGGCCGTCAATGAGTTTGGAAGTGAAGGTCAGTTGCTGCGTTTGCACCCGCAGGTGGTTGGGGCTCAACAGCAGCTCTACGGTCCCCTCCCCGTCCTCGAGCAACCGGCTGATCTCGTGGATCCCCTTGCGCGGCACGATCGCCTGACGCTCCCCCTTTCCTCCCTTCTTTAGTTCCAAATCGCTTAGCGCCATGCGGTGACCGTCAGTGGCGACCGCGCGCAGTCTGTTGGCGCCGAACTCGAGGAGCAGGCCGTTCAGATAATAACGCACGTCCTGTTGTGCCATGCAAAACTGGGTCAAGTCCAGAAGACGCTTGAAATCCTTTTGCGGGATACTGAGAGACTGCTCCCACTGGGAGGTTTCGATATTCGGAAAATCAGTGACAGGCAGCGTCAGCAGCGTGTATCTGCTTCTTCCGGCCTTTATAACCGCCTTCTCGCCTTCCTTTTTTATCTCCAGCATCGCCTCCGCCGGTAGTGCGCGGCAGATATCTAACAGCTTCCGCGCCGGCAACGTCATCTCGGCCTTACCGCTGGCCTTGAACCCGGCGACCACCTCCACCTCGAGATCCGTTCCCGTCAGTGTGCCGCCCCCGTCTGCTTGTCTCAGCAACACGTACGAAAGGATCGGCAGCGTTTGCCGTCGCTCCACCACCCCGGCGACGCAACTCAGAGGCTTGAGCAGGTCTTCGCGCTTAAGGTTGATCTGCATGTCTTAGTTACTTTAATTAGTTAAGTTTTATTTGTTACTGTAATTAAGCAGGGCCAAATCTGTTAATTGTTCTGGTAATTGCTTGGTCGTCCTTGTCATTTTGCGGCGCCGTGTCTGTTTGTAAGCGGTGCAGTGCCTGTTCATAAGCGACCTGGAAATACATCGGTCGCCGCGCAGGCATGAGATATTAACATCCCATCCACACGCTATGTAGTGAGTATCCTGATGAGATTCCCGTAATCCTCTTTTATGCGCGCGTCGGCCACGGCCATGCCGGCGATTTTGCGACAGGCATGCAGTACGGTCGTGTGATCGCGCCCACCGAAGGCGTCGCCGATCTCCGGAAGACTGTGGTTCGTCAGCTCTTTCGCCAACGCCATGGCCACCTGTCGCGGCCGTGCGACCTGGCGCGAGCGGCTTTTTGCATGCAAGTCAGAGACACGAATCTTGTAGTACTCGGCAACGGTCTTCTGAATGTTATTGATGGTGATCAGGCGCTCTTGAAAGGTGAGCAGATCTTTCAGGCTGTCGCCGGCCAACTCTATGTCAATCGGCCGCCCGGTGAAAAACGAACTGGCCAGCACCCGCCGCAGCGCCCCCTCCAGTTCACGCACGTTTGAGCGCACGCGCTTAGCGATAAAGAACGCGATCTCTTCCGACAAATCCACGCCGTCCTGTTTGGCCTTTCTGATCAGGATCGCGACGCGTGTTTCGAGCTCCGGGGGCTCGATCGAGACCGTGAGGCCGGAGCCGAAGCGCGATATCAGACGCTCCTCCACACCGGCAAGCTCCTTGGGGAAGCGATCGGCGGTGATGATCACCTGACGCTGCCCATCCAGCAAGGTATTGAAAGTATGGAAGAATTCCTCTTGGGAGCGTTCCTTGCCGACGAAGAACTGAATGTCGTCAATCAAAAGCGCATCCAATCCACGGTAAAATTTTTTGAACTCGTTGATGGCATTGTGTTGCAGCGCTCGTACCATGTCGGCCACGAACCGCTCCGAGTGGATATAGGCGACGTTGGCCCGGGGGTTGCGCGCGAGCATCAGATTGCCGGCGGCCTGCATCAGGTGCGTCTTGCCGAGCCCGACGCCGCCGTAGATAAAGAGCGGGTTGTAGGCGTCGCCCGGGTTCTCCCCAACCTGCTTGGCCGCCGCGCGCGCCAGCTGGTTCGATTTTCCCTCGATGTGGGTGTCGAAAGTAAACTCCGGGTTTAGCCGGCCGAGCGTGGGGGGGCGGCGGTGCGGCGGGTCCGCGGCGCCCGGCCCGCCGGCCGCCGGCGCGGCCTGCGGCGCCGGCCGCTGCTGGCTTCCCACCTCGACCACGACGCTCACGCTGGATCCCTGGCTGTACTCCGTCGCCAGTTCCGCGATGCGTCCGACGAAGCGCTCACTGACCCAGTCGAGGACGAAACGGTTGGGCGCAAGCAACCGCAGCCCCGCGCGATCATGCACGGCGTGCAGCGGGCGGATCCAGGTGTTGAATTGCTGCGCCGACAGCTCCTCCTCGAGGCGCTCCAGGCATTTTTTCCAGAGTTCGGATTGCATCGGGTCCGATGTCCGTCGGTTCTCGGTGCGAGCGGGAGGCGAAGTCTAGCCATTAACACAACGGTTATCCACAGGCGTCGTGGAGGCGCCGGATTTACAAATGGTTAGATCGGGTATGTGTTGACAAACGTTGACAAAAGGCAGTAACTTTGCCGCCCCTTAAGGCGGCGCCCCACCCAGGCCAGGCACAAAATATGAAACGCACCTATCATCCAAGCGTACTGAAACGCAAGCGCACCCACGGGTTCCGCGCGCGCATGAAAACGGCCAGCGGACGTGCCATTCTGAGCGCGCGCCGCGCGAAGGGCCGCTCCCGGCTGAGCGTCTGACCATCGGTGAGTGCCCCCGGCGGGCTGCCCAAGTCGCGCCGGTTGTTGCGGCCGAAGGAGTTCGCGGCGGTGATGAAGGGCGGGCGCAGAACGCGGGACGAATTTTTCACCATGTTTGCTCTGACGAACACCCTGGCGCACGGTCGCATCGGGCTTTCCGTCTCACGCCGGGCCTCGCCCAAGGCGGTCGCGCGCAACCGCATCAAGCGCCAGGCGCGCGAATCGTTTCGCGCGCATCAGCGCGGGCTTGCCGGTATTGACGTCGTGGTGGTGGCGCACGCCGCGGCCGCGGCCGCGGAAAACCGCGCCCTGCGGGACGCGCTGCAGCAACACTGGCAAAAACTGGCGCAGCTATGCAAAAAATCCTGATCGCGCTCATCCGCGCCTACCGCTATCTGGTCAGCCCCCTGCTCGGCAACAACTGCCGGTTTCATCCGAGCTGTTCCCACTACGCCCAGGAGGCCGTGGCCGAACACGGGGCGGCGAAGGGCCTGTGGCTGGCCGCGCGGCGCATCGGGCGCTGCCATCCCTGGCACGAAGGCGGTAACGACCCGGTGCCGCCGGCCGCCGGCCGGCGCGCGAGAAAAGCCCATGGATAATCTACGCGTGGTTTTGTATATCGCGCTGGTGTTGATCGTCATGCAGATCTGGGTGGCGTGGCAGGAGGAAAAGGGCGCGCCCCGCGCGCCCGTGACCACGGCGCCGCCCGCCGCCAGTGCTCTTGCGCCCTCGCCCAGGGCGCCGGAAACGGTGGCGCGCGCCCAGCGCATCGAGGCGGTCACGGACCTGGTGCGGGCCGTGATTGACACCCAGGGCGGCGACCTGCGCGGGCTGTACCTGCTCAAACATCCGGTGGCGGCGGACAAGCCGGAGCAGCCGTTCCCGCTCATGAGCGACAGCGGCGCGGAGTTGTACATCGCCCAGTCCGGGCTGATCGGGCACGAAGCCCAGTTACCGACCCACAAGACGCGCTATCGCGCCGAGCAGGCGCGCTACACGCTGGCCGCGGGCAAGAACGAGCTGCGCGTGCCGCTTACCTGGCAGGCGCCGGACGGGGCGCGCTACACCAAGACCTACGTATTCCACCGCGACAGTTATGTCGTGGGCGTGGAGTTCACGGTGGCGAACACCACGCGCCGCGAATGGAACGGCTACTTCTACGGCCAGTTCGTGCGCGCGCACGCCGAGGCCGGCGGCATGTTCGCCCTGCCCACCTTCACCGGCGGCGCCATCTACACCCCCGAGGACAAGTATCAGAAGCTGCCCTTCTCCGACATGGCGTCCAAGCCGCTGAAGCGCGAGGTCAGCGGCGGCTGGGTGGCGGTGTTGCAGCATTACTTCGTCGGCGCCTGGATGCCGGGGGCGCAGGAACGCAGCCAGTTCTACACCGACGTCCAGGAGGGGCCGCGTTATGTCATCGGCTACAAGACCCTCGCCCCGCAGCGCATCGGCCCCGGCCAGACCGGCATCGTGCGCGCCAGCATGTACGCGGGGCCGAAGGAGCAGAAACGGCTGAAGCAGCTGGTCGCGGGCATGGACCTGACCGTGGACTACGGCTGGCTCACCGTGCTCTCGGCGCCGCTGTTCTGGCTGCTCGACCGGATCCACGGCTTCATCGGCAACTGGGGCTGGGCCATCGTGCTCGTCACGTTCCTGATCAAGCTCGCGTTCTACCCGCTGTCGGCGGCGAGCTACAAATCCATGGCGCAGATGAAGAAGCTCCAGCCGCGGCTGCTGGCGCTCAAGGAGCGCTACGGCGACGACAAGCAGAA
This sequence comes from Candidatus Muproteobacteria bacterium RIFCSPHIGHO2_01_FULL_65_16, assembly GCA_001785175.1. GTDB lineage: Bacteria > Pseudomonadota > Gammaproteobacteria > Acidiferrobacterales > Sulfurifustaceae > MFSY01. The sequence goes on from MFSY01000033.1 coordinate 7,430, forward strand.
GCTCAACCAGGCGATGATGGAGCTGTACAAGACCGAGAAGATCAACCCCCTCGGCGGCTGTCTGCCGATCCTGATCCAGATCCCGGTGTTCCTCGCGCTCTACTGGGTGCTGCTCGAGAGCGTCGAGATGCGCCAGGCGCCGTGGATCCTGTGGATCAAGGACCTCTCGGCCCAGGATCCGTACTACGTGTTGCCGGTCGTCATGGGCGCGACCATGTACCTGCAGATGCTGCTCAACCCGCAGCCGGTGGACCCGATCCAGAAAAAGGTGTTCATGTTCATGCCGCTGTTCATGATGGTGTTCTTCCTGTTCTTCCCCTCCGGCCTCGTGCTCTACTGGACCGTGAACAACGTACTGTCCATCGCCCAGCAGTGGCAGATCAACCGCACCATCGGGGCCGCCTACAAGTAGGGCCGTGAAGTCCTCGGACACGATCGCCGCGATCGCCACCGCCTCCGGGCGCGGCGCCATCGGGGTCGTGCGCGTGTCCGGGCCGCGCGCGGCCGCGATCGCCGCGGCCGTGCTCGGCCGGCGCCCGCGCCCGCGCCACGCCGGCCTCGGTCCGTTCCGCGACGCCGCCGGCCGGCCGCTCGATCAGGGCCTGGCGTTGTTCTTCCCCGCGCCGCACTCCTTCACCGGCGAGGACGTGCTCGAGCTGCACGGCCACGGCGGCCCGATCGTGCTCGACATGGTCCTCGGGCGCGTGCTCGAGCTCGGCGCGCGCCTCGCCCGGCCGGGCGAGTTTTCCGAGCGCGCGTTCCTGAACGACAAGATGGATCTCGCGCAGGCCGAGGCCGTGGCCGACCTCATCGCGGCCGGCTCGGAGGCGGCGGCGCGCGCGGCGCTGCGTTCGCTCGCAGGCGAATTCTCCCGGCGCGCGCACGCGCTGGTCGAGGGCCTCGTGCGCCTGCGCACGCAGGTCGAGGCGGCGCTGGATTTTCCGGAAGAGGAGCTTGATTTCCTGGCGGACGAGCGCGTGGCGCAGGAGCTCGATGCGCTCGCGCGCGGCATCGAGGGGCTCCTCGCCTCCGCGCACCAGGGCGCGCTGCTGCACGACGGCATGACCGTGGTCCTCGCCGGCCCGCCGAACGCCGGCAAGTCGTCCCTGCTCAACGCGCTGGCCCGGACCGAGGCCGCGATCGTGAGCGCGATCCCCGGCACCACGCGCGACGTGCTCAAGGAGCGCATCCACATTGACGGCATGCCGCTGCACATCGTGGACACCGCCGGGCTGCGCGCGGCGCGCGACGAGATCGAGGCCGAGGGCATCCGCCGCGCGCGCGCCCAGCTGGAACGCGCCGACCGCGTCCTGCTCGTCACCGACGACTCGATTTCCGACGACCGCGCGCTTCAGGAAGCCGTGTCGTTGTTGCCCGCGAATCTTCCGCGCACGCGGATACGCAACAAGACCGATCTCACCGGCCGCGCGCACGGCGTCACCCAAGCCGCCGACGGGATCGAGGTCGCGCTGTCCGCAAAGACCGGCGCGGGTCTGGACGATTTGCGCCGGCATCTGAAGGAGTGCGTGGGCTTTCAACCGGCGGGCGCGGACACGTTCATGGCCCGGCGCCGCCACCTCGACGCCATCGGCCGCGCGCAAGATCACATCGCCAAGGGGAAATCACGGCTCAAGGAATCACGCGCCGGGGAGTTGCTGGCGGAAGAGCTGCGCCTGGCGCAGCAGGCGCTCGGCGAGATCACCGGCGAGTTCACCGCCGACGACCTGCTCGGACGAATCTTCAGCGAGTTTTGCCTCGGAAAATAGGCCCCGCACGTTTAACGCTTGACATTTAACGTTTTCCGTTATATCTAACGCGTCAGTGATCACTGACCTTTCACTGCCGCGATACCGAGGCCCTGTTCGCAGGCCACAGTCCGCGGCGATTCAGGGCTTTCGAGCGGAGCGCCCAGCGCAAGCTGCACATGCTCGATACGGCCAGGGATCTTCAGCGTGACCTAGGCGGGCTTCCCGGCAACCGGCTGGAGAAACTCGCCGGCGATCGTGAAGGCCAATGGAGCATACGCATAAACGACCAGTGGCGCGTGTGTTTCGCGTGGCGGAAAGGCGACGCCCACGACGTCGAGATTGTGGATTATCACTGAGGTGCTGCGATGAAGAACGGTCTTCCCCCCATTCACCCCGGCGAAATTCTGCGCGAGGAAGTTCTGAAACCGATGGGCCTGTCCGCAAACGCGCTTGCGCGCGAGCTGCGTGTGCCCGTGACGCGCATCAGCGAGATCTTGCACGGCCGCCGGGGCATCAGCGCCGAAACCGCGCTGCGCCTGTCCCATTTTCTCGGCACCACGCCCGAATTCTGGCTGAACCTGCAGGCGGCGTATGACCTGCGGGTCGTGGCGCGGAAATCCGGCTCCCGCATCGCGCGCGAAGTGCATCCCCGCGCCGCTTAGGGCCGCTGGCCCCAAGTAGGCTGGCGCGTGAAATAAACCCTGCTATCAAAGCTGTTACGTTCTTTTCCCGCTCCTGCATCGGCAAGCAAGCGCGCGGATACGCTCATGCCGCTTGCTTGATTCGCGGCGGGCGAAACGCCGCTATTTCATGTCTGAGCGTCCGTAACTCCTCGTCTTCTCCCCGGCCGTAGCGCAGCCGCGTGTAACGGCGCGTAATGGCCTCGACCGCGGCGCGCAGATCGGGGCGGCGGCGGCCGGTCCGGCGCGCGTAATCGAGCGGGCCTTCGTGCGCTGCGCGCGCGATGCCGATGCGCGCGAGCTTGCGGCAGAACCTGAGGTACTGCGCCTGCACCGGGTCCACGCGCGCGCGGCGGCGCCACAGGAACAGGGCGTAGAGCGCGAGCAGCGCGGCGGTGCCGGCGCCGAGCAGCGCCGCGGTCACGCCCCAGGAGATGCCGTCCAGGCCGAGCGCGGCGAGAAACCGTTCCTGGCGCTCCTTGCCGTAGTCCACCACCCAGCGGTACCAGGCGAGATTGGTCAGGTCCCAATACCATTGCGCGCGCCGCAGCCCG
>MFSY01000033.1:10420-10643 GCA_001785175.1 Candidatus Muproteobacteria bacterium RIFCSPHIGHO2_01_FULL_65_16
CAGCCGAGCTCCACGGCGCGCAACACCGCCGCCGCCGACAGGCTGCCGAGCGCCAGGCCCTGGGCCTCGAGCCGGCGCACGGCGTCGCTGCCGTGCTCCACGCGCTCGGGCGCGACCGCCGCGGTCGGGTCCACGCGCACCCAGCCCTCCTGCGGCAGCCAGACCTCGGCCCAGGCGTGGGCGTCGTACTGGCGCACGATCAGGTAATTGCCGGCGGCGTTGT
>MFSY01000034.1:0-693 GCA_001785175.1 Candidatus Muproteobacteria bacterium RIFCSPHIGHO2_01_FULL_65_16
ACTCAGCCCCAGGAAGACGCTCATCCAGCTTTGTACAGTTCAAGCTCCTGAGTCGCTGAGCGATCTGTCCTGGTGTGAGTACACGGCCTTTCCATGGCGGATCAGCCATGCGCGCCGGTTAATGGGTTATGGTGGGCGGGATAAATTCTGTACGCATCACTCTGACTGGCGGCTCCTGTTTCTCTAAGCAAACGAGCAAGAAACCAGCGCAACAACTTGGAAACAAATGTTTCCCTTACCTCTACATCCATTCCGCGGTTGTACTTGTATAAAGTCTGGATAGCTGGCGCGATGTTTTTAAATACGCGCTCCGGATCCTTACCCCACAGCCATAAGCCAGGCACATCCGCGCTTGAAACGTAAATAGAACCGGCTCGCTTTTCTATCCTGATGCGGACCACCTCGATCGGTTGTGCTCGCCCCATGTTCTGTAACTCCTCTACCAGAAGCAGCCATTTCAAATCAACGCATTATGCTATGCACAGCATATACTTACTGCTTTGCATTGCTGCAATTTTATGGGATGGCAGCGCTCTGTCCACACATGCAGGGGGTCAGCCGACGAACGGTCATTCACCACGAACAGATAACACGGTCCTCCCTTAGTCTTCCAAATACGTATAACCCTCCAACCCCGCCGCCAGCTCTTTGAGGCAGACCGCGCGCTGCGCGGCGCTCAGGCCCTCCGCGGCG
>MFSY01000034.1:757-12837 GCA_001785175.1 Candidatus Muproteobacteria bacterium RIFCSPHIGHO2_01_FULL_65_16
AGAATCTCCTGGTACGCGCCGACCATGAAGATGCCGAGCAGATACGGCGTGCCGCTTTTTAACGGATGCAGCGGCAGGCTCGTCTCCACGCCCGCGCCGTCCACGTACAGGTCCACGCGCCCGTCGGAGTCGCAGGTGATGTCGTTGAGCACCCCGCGCCGCGTGGGTTCCTCGTTCAACCGGTGCAGCGGCAGCACCGGGAAGACCTGGTCTATGGCCCAGTGGTCGGGCATGGACTGGAACAGCGAATAGTTGCAGAAGTACTTGTCCGCGAGCTTCTCGTTCAGCTCGTCCAGCGCCTCGCGGTGGGCGCGCGTCCCGGCCTGAAGCCGGGCGCGCACCTCGCGGCAGGTGGCGAAGTAGATGCCCTCGGCGCGCGCCCGCTCCTTGAGCGAGAGCACGCCGTGGCTGAACATCGTCTGGGCCTCGGTGAGCCAGTGGGCGGCGTCGTGATACACCTCGAGCGCCGGCCGCTCCGCGAGGCCCTGGAGCCCCTGCCACAGGTCCTGGACGATCTGCGGCTCGTCGGCCGCCGGCGCGGCCGGGGTCTCCGCCGCCGGCGCGCGCTCGACGTCGAGCACGTTCGTGATCAGCACCGCGTGGTGCGCGGTGAGGGCACGGCCCGACTCGCTCACGATGTCCGGGTGCGGCAGGCCGCGCTCGTGGCAGATCTCGGCGAGCGCGCGGACGATATTGTGCGCGTACTCCTGCACCGAATAGTTCATGGAGCAGAAGCTGCGCGAGCGCGTGCCCTCGTAGTCCACGCCGAGGCCGCCGCCGACGTTGATGACACACACCGGCGCGCCGAGCTTCCTGAGCTCCGCGTAGTAGCGCGCCGCCTCGCGCATGCCGGACTGGATGTCCTGGATATTGGCGATCTGCGAGCCCATGTGGAAGTGCATCATGGCGAGCGCCTCGAGCAGGTTCTCGGCGCTCAGCCGCTCGATCACGCGCAGCACCTCGGCCGCGGACAGTCCGAACTTGGATTTCTCGCCGCCGGTGTTCTGCCACTTGCCCGCCCCGAGCGAGGCCAGCCGCACGCGCACGCCCAGAAGCGGCGTGACGTTCAGCGCGCGCGCCTCCGCGATCACGAGCTCGAGCTCGGCGAGCTTCTCGACCACGATGTAGACCCGGTGTCCGAGCTGCTTGCCGATCAAGGCCAGCCGGATGAACTCCCGGTCCTTGTAGCCGTTGCAGACCACGATCCCGTCCGGGCGCGAGCGCGCGAGCACCGCCAGCAGCTCGGGCTTGCTGCCCGCCTCGAGCCCCAGGCGCTCGGCCCCGTGGGCGAGGAGCGCATCCACCACGCTGCGCTGCTGGTTGACCTTGATCGGGTAGACCGCGGTATAGCGGCCGCGATAATCGTCGGCGCGCATGGCGCCGTCGAAGGCGGCGCACAGCTCGCTCACCCGGTGCGCGAGGATGCCGGAAAAGCGCACCAGCACCGGGAGCGTGAGCTTGTGCGCCGGGAACGCGCGCGTGAGCTCGTAGAGATTGACACCCGGGTGCGCGGCGCGTGGGTCGGGGCGGCAGAGCACCTCGCCGCGCTCGCTGATGTCGAAGTAGCCGTTGCCCCAGTGGGCGATGTTATAAGTATCGCGCGCCTTCTGAATTGACCAGTCGCTCATAGGCGCGAAGTATCAAGTAGCAAGTAACAAGTGGCAAGTAGTAGGCGGTAGATATTACAATCTTGCAACTTGAAACTTGCTACTTGCTACTATGACTTTGGATAAAAGCTGGTACACCGAAGAATGGGCCGGGCAGGGCTCGGCCATCTCGCTCAAGATCAAAAACAAGGTGCACGACGAACGAAGCGCCTATCAACGCATCGAGATCTACGAGACCGAAACCTTCGGCACCCTCATGACCCTGGACGGCCTGGTGATGGTCACCGACCGCGACAACTTTATCTACCACGAGATGATGTCGCACCCGGCGCTCTTCACCCATCCCGACCCGAAGCGCGTGCTCGTCATCGGCGGCGGCGACTGCGGCACGCTCAACGAGGTGCTCAAGCACCCGGGTGTGGAGCTGGCCGAGCAGGTGGAGCTGGACGAACGCGTCACGCGCGTGGCCGAGCAGTTTTTCCCGGAGCTGTGCGCTTCCAACAACGACCCGCGCGCGCGGCTGCGCTTCGCCGACGGCATCCAGTGGGTCGCGGACGCCAAACCCGGGAGCTATGACGTGATCATCGTGGACTCGACCGACCCGGTGGGGCCCGCGGCCGGGCTTTTTTCAGAAACGTTTTACCAAAACTGCCTGCGGGCGCTCGCGCCGCGCGGGGTCGTCGTGGGTCAGAGCGAGTCGCCCCTGTTTCACCCCGATCTGATCCGTTCCATGCACCGCGCCCTGCGCGCGGCCGGCTTCCGCGAGGTGGCGACGCTGAATTTCCCCCAGTGCACCTACCCATCCGGCTGGTGGAGCGCCACCATGGCCGCGCGCGACACGGCGCTGTCGAAGTTCCGCCAGGCGGACAAGAGGTTTCCGACCCGCTATTACAATCAGGAGATACACGCCGCCGCCCTCGCCCGGCCGGAATTTATGCGCCAGCTGTAACCGGCGTTGCCGGCACACTCCACTGTTACGCTGTTAGCCGATTAAAAACAAAGGCTTATCCGGTGACACCCGCTTTGTACCTCACTTCGTATGCGCCCACGCAGCCCGCGAATCGTGGGCTATTGGGCTATAACTAAAGGATATTTAGCCCGAAAAATAACAACTTATCCGGACTGCAAGGGCGGCAGTGGCGCAAGGAGAGGGAATGTTTTTCCGGCAACCGCGGCTCGAAAAGATTTCACGCGCGGACGCAAATCCGCCCTCCGTGCACAGCAACCTGACGGGAGCAGCGCGGCCATGATGATCTCGCTGCGCTACAAGGCCGCCATCCTGATCGCCCTGACCGAGATCGCGCTGCTCGGCCTGCTGCTCTTGACCAATCTCTATCAGACGCGCCGGGACCTGGAGGAAGAGCTCACCGTCCTCGCCGCCTCCACGGCGGAGCTTGTGGCCGCTTCCGCCACCGAGCCGCTGCTTTCCTACGACCTGGCGCAACTGCAAAATCTCCTGAACGGCGTCGTCAACAAACACCGTGTCCGGTACGTGGCGGTCACCGACCGGCGCGGCCGACTGCTGGCCGAGGCCGGGGACCAGGACGGCCCGGAGGCGACGGTCCGGGCCGAGCGGAGCATCGCCGTGGCCGGCGGCGTCTTCGGCCAGATCCGGCTCGAGGTGTCGCGCGCCGCGACCGACGCGGCGCTGGCCGAGACGACGCGGAGCAACTCCATGATCGCCGCCCTGGAGATACTGCTGGTCGCCCTGATCTCCCTCACGCTCGGCTGGCTGCTGACGCGCAACCTGCTGACGCTGGCCAAGGGCGCGGAGCGGCTCGGGCGCGGCGATCTCGGGACGCGCGTGCAGGTGGCGTCGCGCGACGAGGCGGGAATGCTCGCGGCGTGCTTCAATGACATGGCGGCGCAGATCGAGCGCACCGTGAGCGAGCTCGCGCAGAGCCAGCGGCGCTTCCGCGACCTGGCCGAGAACACCTCCGACTGGCTGTGGGAGGTGGACCTGGAAGGGCGCTGCACCTATTCGTCGAAAAAGGTCGAGGCGCTGCTGGGCTACACGCCGGAGCAGCTGATCGGCACGCGCGTCTTCGACCTGATGGTCCCGCTGGACGCCAAGCGTCTGGAGATGCTGTTCCGGCTGGTGCGCCAGGAGCGCAAGCCGTTCTACGGCCTGGAATACCGCGCCCCGCGCAAGCAGGGCGGGACGGCGATCCTGGAGGCGAACGGCGTTCCGATCGTGGACGAGACCGGCCGGCACGTCGGCTACCGCGGCGTGACGCGCGACGTCACCCGGCGCAAGGAGGACGAATCGCGCATGGTCTATCTCGCCGAGCACGATCCGCTCACCGGGCTGCTGTCGCGCCAGAAGTTCCTGGAGGTGCTGGACGACGAGATCAAGCTCTCCGCGCGCTCGGGCCTGCCGGTCACGGTGCTGTTCATTGATCTCGATGATTTCAAGCTCATCAACGACACCCACGGCCACGTGGCGGGCGACGCGCTGCTGCGCGTGATCGCCGAGATCATGTTGCGCCAGGTCGGCCCGGGGAATTACCTGGCGCGCCTCGGCGGCGACGAGTTCGGCGTGCTTCTGCGCGGCGAGGGCTCAGAAAACGGCGAAACATTGTCGCGCCAACTGCTGTCGGCCCTCGAAGCCGCGCCGCTCTCCATCGGCGACGCCGACGTGCGCGTGTCCGCCGGAATCGGCGTCTGCTCCCACCCGCAGTGCGGCGACAGCGCCGAGACGCTGCTGGCCCACGCCGACGCCGCCATGTCGCACGCCAAGTCCCTCGGGCACAACCGCCACCACGTCTATCAGCCGTCCGACCGCGACCTGGACGGCATGCGCCAGACCGTCAACTGGCAGGTGCTCATCCACGAGGCGCTGGAGAACGACTGGATCTCCCTCGACTTTCAGCCGATCGTGTGCGTGTCGCACGAAACCGGTAAACGCTATTTCGAGGCCCTGGCCCGGTTGCAGGATCGGGCCGGCGAGACCATCCCCGCCGCGCGCTTCATTGACACCGCCGAATACACCGGCCAGGTCGTCGAAATAGACAAGCGGGTGTTCGCACAGGTCCTGAAAATCCTGGCCGAGCCGCAGTACGGCGACTGCGTGATCGCCATGAACCTTTCCGGCCGCTCGCTCGGCACGCCGGGTTTCTGCGAGTATTTCCAGGAGCAGGCGCGCGCGAGCGGCGTCCGTCCCGAGCGCCTGCTGTTCGAGGTCACGGAGACCGCCGCGGTCACGGAGATGGCCAAGGCGGAGAGCTTCATCGCCACCATGAAGAAGGAGGGTTATCGGTTTTCGCTCGACGATTTCGGCGTCGGCTTTTCCTCGTTTTCCTACCTCAAGCATCTGCCGGTGGACCAGATCAAGATTGACGGCAGCTTCATCCGCCACCTGGACAGCAACCGCGAGGACCAGATATTCGTGCGCGCCATGGTTCAGGTCGCCAGGGAGCTGGGGCTCGAGACCGTGGCCGAGTTCGTGGAAACGCAGGCGGCGCTCGAGCTGTTGTGCGACATGGGTGTGGATTTCGTCCAGGGCGACCACGTCGCCCGGCCCGGCCCGACGCTGACCACGCCCACGGTGGAGCTGGGCCGGCGCGGCCCGGCCGCGGCCAAGCTCGGGCGCGCCGCCGGCCGTGGCGGTGGACGGTCGCCGTGACACGCGTGATAAACTCATTGACCTGACCCGAGCCCAGGACCACTTGCCCACTCCGAATCCCAACCCCGCTGCCGGCGCGCGCATTCCGCCACGCGCGGACAACGGCAAGGCGCGCCTGAAAAAAATCGGCGTCGTACTCGGCGGCGTGATGGTGCTGGCGCTCGCGGCGCTCGCCGGCGCCGCCTTCTGGTTCGGCCTGGAGGCGGAGAAGACCTACCAGCATATGATCGAGCGGTTTTCCACGGGCGGCGCCCAGGTCACAACCACGCGCTACGAGCGCGGCTGGCTCGCCTCCCGGGCCGAGACGGTCGTACGCTTTCCGGGTGTGCCGTTCGAGATCACCGCCGCGCACGACATCAGCCACGGCCCGATTCCGTTCGCCCGGCTGCCGGACGGCGTCGGCGGGCTCAGGCCGGTCCAGGCGGCGGTCAAGACGCGCTTCAGCCTGGCGGCGAAGGGCCAGGATGAAAGGCTTAAGTTCCTGTCCAGCCTGCCGGCGCTCGACGCCGACATCACCGTGGATCTGGACGGCGCCGGCCGGGTTCGCACCGAACTGCCGCCGCTCACGAAGCCCGCGGCCGGCGGCGGCCGGCTTGAGTGGCGCGGCCTGAACGGCGAGATCACCTTCGATCGGGAGTGGAAGCGGTTCAAGACCGAGATCCATGCGCCCGGTCTCAGCTTCAGCGCCCCGCCGCCGGCCGCGGGCGGGGGCCAAGATCCGGGCGGCCGACCCGCGGTGCGCGGGATTCCCGGCGGCGTCACGTTCGAGCAACTGGCGGTGCGCGCCGATCTGCACGAGGGCGTCGGCGGCTACCTGCTCGGCGAAACCACCGTGACGCTCGACAGCATCAGCGCCGGCCCGTTGTTGCGCCTGCAAGGGCTGCAATTCTCGAGCGTCGCCCGCGCCGCCGGAAACGACATCAACCTCGAGCTGACCTACCGGCTCGACGCGCTGGGCCTGGCCGACCAGCGCCACGGCCCGGCGTTGCTGGCCGTGGAAGTGCGGCGGCTGGATGCCGCCGCCATCGGGAAATTCGAGAAGGAGATGAACGCCATCTACCGCCAGGGGCTGCCGGAAGAGCAGGCGTCGCTCATGCTGATGGGAAAGATGCTGGGGCTGGTCGGGGAGTTGTCCAAGAAGGTCCCGGAACTGGAGGTCACCAAGCTGAGCGTCAAGACCGCCATGGGCGAGATCACCGGCAAGGCCAAGATCGTGCTCGATGGCAGCAAGGCGGACATCGGCGAGAACCCGATGTTGGTCCTGACGGCCGTGTCCGGCGACATGGAGCTGATCATGCCCGCGGGCGTGCTCAAGCCGCTTCTGGCGCCGCTGATCATGCAGGACATTCAGGCCTATCGGCAGGGCGGCCGGCTGACGGCGGAGGAGATCGGCCGGCTCGATCCGGAAACGCTGGCGCGGGTCGTGGATCAGGCGCTGCCGCTTTATCTTTCGCGGCACGACCTGACCAAGTATCTGATTCACGACAACGGGCAGTACCGCATCGTCGCCACGCTGCGCCAGGGGCAGATCCTGGTGAACAACCAGCCGTGGCGCGTCCGGCCGGCGCAATTCCCCTGATGCCGCTTCACTTAAAGATAATAATTTGGAACCACAGATGAACACAGATAAGAAATAATAAAAGAAGGGAACCGCAGCTTAAGAAATTAAAATAATTTGGATCCACAGATGAACACAGATAAAGGAACCTCTAAAAATTGCCTCTCATGTAGGTTGGGTTAAGCCGCGTAAGCGGCGAACCCAACAAAATCATATTGTTCGGCGCTGCTCGGTGGATTCGTTGCGCTTAATCCACCCTACATTTTTTGAATTTTTAGAGGCTCCCATAAGAAATAATAGTAAGAATGGAACCGCGGATGAACGCGGATAAGAAAAAAGCTCTGAACGATGCCGCGCGGCACACCGACCCGCAAAAAAATCGGGCGCCCGTAGGCGCCCGCGAAGTCAACACACCGCCGGGCTTCGCCCGATGGTTAGAGGTGGTAGGCCGACTCCCCGTGGGAGGTGGTGTCGAGACCCTCGCGCTCTTCGTCCGTGGGCACGCGCAGCCCGACGAGGAGATCGGCGATCTTATAGGCGATGGCCGCGACGACGGCGGTCCAGACGATCGTTAACCCCACCGCCTTGGCCTGAATCCAGAGCTGCGCGCCGATGCCCCCGAAACCCTGCTTCATCTCGAACCAGTTGTTGTAGAAGCCCGGTCCGCCGAGATCCGGCGAGTTGAACACGCCGGTCAGGAGCGCCCCGAGGATGCCGCCGACCGCGTGCACCCCGAAGACGTCGAGCGAGTCGTCGGCCTTGAGCCAGCGCTTCAACTGGTTCACGCCCCACAGGCACACGAAGCCCGCGGCGGTGCCGATCACGAACGCACCGGGAATGCCGACGTTGCCGGCGGCCGGCGTGATCGCCACCAGCCCAGCGACGGCGCCGGAGGCGGCGCCCAGCATCGAGGGCTTGCTCTTGAAGATCCACTCGCCGAACGTCCACGCCAGCACCGCGCAGGCGGTCGCCAGGAACGTGTTCATGAAGGCGAGCGCGGCGGAGTTGTTCGCCTCGAGCGCGGAACCGGCGTTGAAACCGAACCAGCCGACCCACAGCAGCGAGGCCCCGATCATGGTCAAGGTCAGGTTGTGCGGCGCCATGTGCTCCTTGCCGAAGCCGACGCGTTTGCCGACCATGTAGGCGCCGACCAGACCCGCGACACCGGCGTTGATGTGCACCACCGTGCCGCCGGCAAAATCGAGCGCGCCCCACTGCCAGGCCAGACCCGCCTTGGCGTTCATGGCGTCAACAACGTTGGCGGCCGTGTACGCGTCGGGACCGGGCCAGAACCAGACCATGTGCGCGATCGGCGCGTAGGCGAACGTGAACCACAGCGCCATGAAGATGAGCACCGCGGAGAACTTCACGCGCTCGACGAACGCGCCCAGGATCAGGGCGCAGGTAATGGCCGCGAACGTCGCCTGGAACGCGACGAAAGCAAGCTCGGGGATCGGGGTCGCCTTGCTGAAGGTGGCCGCCATGGCGAACTCGCCCTTGATGGAATCGAACGTGCCCTTCAGGAACAGCCGATCCCAGCCGCCGACGAAGGCGCTGAGCTTGCCGCTGCCCTCGGTGAACGCGAGGCTGTAGCCGTAGACGCACCAGAGCACCACGATCAGCGAAAACACGACGAACACTTGCATCAACACCGAGAGCGCGTTCTTCGAGCGCACCATGCCGCCGTAAAAGAGCGCCAGCGCCGGCACGCTCATCATGAGCACCAGCGCCGTGGACATCAGCATCCACGACACGTCGCCCTTGTTCGGGACCGGGGCCGCCGCGGCCGCTGGGGCCGCCTCCTGGCCGAAGGCCAGCAGCGGCAGCGCCGCGAGCAGCACGGCGCCGAGCGCCCCCAGCAGTTTTTTCATGTCTAATGGCATCTTCATTGGTTTCCCCCTAAAGCGCATCTTTGCCGGTTTCGCCGGTGCGGATGCGGTACACCTGTTCGAGATCGAAGACGAAGATCTTGCCGTCGCCGATCTTGTCGGTGCGCGCGGCCTTGATGATCGCCTCGACCACGCGCTCCAGCGTCGCGGCCTCGATGGCGACCTCGATCTTCACCTTGGGCAGGAAGTCCACCACGTATTCAGCGCCGCGGTAGAGCTCCGTGTGCCCCTTCTGCCGGCCGAAGCCCTTGACCTCGGTCACGGTGACGCCCTGCACGCCGACCTCGGAGAGCGCGTCGCGCACGTCGTCGAGCTTGAAGGGTTTGATGATGGCGGTAACGAGTTTCATTTTGCCTCCTGGGAAAAACGCGGGAGGCGTGGCGCCTCCCGCCGTTCGCCGCGGTTAGAACTTGTAGATCGCTTCCAGCGCCAGCGAGCTCTGGTTCTTCTTGAGCGCGCCGCCGTCGGTGAACATCGCCTGATTCGACGTATCGCGGCGCACCTCGCCCCGCAGCTCGACGTTCTTGCTCGGTGTGTTCGCCACGGTCAGGGTCGTTTCCTTGAGCTTCTGGACCGTGCCGGTGCGGAACCCGTCCTTGTCGTTGAAGCTCTCGGTCCGGGCCGAGAGGCGCCACTCGTCGCTCAGCTTGAAGTTCACGTAGACCGCAGTGCCGTCCCACTTGGCCTTGGTCGAGGCGGCGGTGGCCTTGTCCTGCTCGCCGCGGTCCACGTTCACCACGAGACTCAGGGCGTCGGTGACATTGAAGGTGGCGACGACGTCCAGCAGGCTGCGGTCGCCCTTTTCCACGGTGCCGGCCTCGGGGCCGTTGTGATACGAGGCCGCGAGCGTGAGCAGCTTGATCGGGGTGGCCGAGAAGCCCAGTTCCGCGGTCTTGCCATCGGCGCCGCCGTTGGCCACCGCCGATTCCTTGAGCACGTCCCAGCCGTTGTTCACGCCGGCGAACACCTTGAACTTGTCGTTCGGCGTGACCGTCGCGCGCAGGCCGGTGTGGGTGAACGGTATGGCCCAGCGGAACAGCAGCGAGCGCGAGAAGTTGGTGTTGCTCGGGCTCTCGATCACCTCGGCGCCGGCCGAGGTGGCGAACTTGCCGCCGATGATGCCCAGGCTGCCGGAGGCGTACTGGAGATAGGCCTCCTGCACGTCCACCTGATCGTCGTTTCTGGTGCCGGTCGAGGCACTGACATCGGCGTCCTCGCCGAAATCCACCTGGAAAAAGCCGCCGAAGCCGCTGGCCGGCAGGGACGACACCGCCAGGTCCACGGCGTGCAGGTTGAAGCTGCTCCGCTCGGTGTCGTAGGCGCGATAGCTGGTGCTGCCGCGGTCGGTCGAGAGGTGGGTGTAGGAAACATCCACATAACCGGTGACATCCACGCCCGAGGCCTTCAGCACCTCACCCAGGGTGGGCACCTTGTCGGCGGCGTTGACGGTGGCCCAGGCGCAGGCGGAAACGCCGGCGACCAGGATTTTCTTTGCAAGTTTACTCATGGTTCCCCCTGAAAATTCGGTTGGTGGACCGTGACTTCGCACACGGTCCAGGACGTGTTCACTCCATTCCTCCTGACTCGGATCTCCCTGAAACCTGCGCTTAATTGCAGATTCCATGCCAGCAGACATTTTCCTGCCAAAACAATGGATTATCGCCGGCGAGGACCATTACAAGAAGATTTTTGCACCAAGATGGAAAGGGCGGAGAGCGGTGATGCACGCTTGCTGTGCAAAACGGCCTGCGCGCGCCTTGTTTGCGGCGCGCCTCATGATGGACAATCGCAGCATGGTTGAGCGTAAGATCCTGGACCAGGTCGCCGAGGCCATCGGCAAGGCCGTGCCCGAGGGGCTGACGCGCGAGGTGGAAAAAAACCTGCGCGCGGTCCTGCAATCGGTGTTCGACCGCCTCGATCTGGTCACGCGCGAGGAGCTCGAGGTGCAGGAGCAGGTGCTGGCGCGCACCCGCGCGCGGCTCGCCGAGATGGAAAAAAAGATCGCGGAGCTGGAAGAGAAACTGAAAAAGCAATAGACAGGATTAACAGGATTTAGCAGGATTTACAGGATTAATCCATTACTGTTGTTGCCGTAAAATCCTGTTCATCCTGTTTAATCCTGTAAATCCTGTCCATTCGATGTTCAGGGAGGACCATGTCACTCGCCGTAGTTCACAGTCGCGCCCAGGTCGGGATTGACGCGCCGCCGGTCACGGTCGAGGTGCACCTGGCGAACGGCCTGCCCAATCTCTCGATCGTCGGCCTGCCGGAGACCGAGGTCAAGGAGAGCAAGGACCGGGTGCGCGCCGCGCTCCAGAACGCGCGCTTCGAGTTTCCGGCGCGGCGCATCACCATCAATCTCGCGCCCGCGGACCTGCCCAAGGAGGGCGGACGCTTCGACCTTCCCATCGCCATCGGCGTGCTCGCCGCCTCGGGGCAGATCCCGGCGCAGGCGTTGGACCGACACGAACTCGTCGGCGAGCTCGCGCTCACCGGCAAGCTGCGTCCGATCCGCGGCGCCCTGACCGTGGCGCTCGCGACGCGCGCCGCCCGGCGCGCGCTGATACTGCCGGCCGCCAACGCCGCCGAGGCCGCGCTCGCCGGCGATCTCGTGGTGCTGGGCGCGAAAAATCTGCTCGAGGTCACGGCCCATCTGCGGGGCGAGCAGGAAATATCGGCGCAGCACCCGGCGCTCCCGCCGCCGGAGGCGGCCGCAGGCCACGATCTGGGCGACGTCAAGGGTCAGCACCTCGCGCGGCGCGCGCTCGAGATCGCGGCCGCCGGCGGCCACAGCCTGCTCATGATCGGCCCCCCGGGCGCGGGCAAGACCATGCTCGCCGCGCGCCTGCCCGGCATCCTGCCGCGGTTGCGCGACGACGAGGCGCTCGAAACCGCGGCGATCCAGTCACTCAACAAGGGCTTTTCCCTGAAACAATGGAAGCAGCGCCCGTTCCGCGCGCCGCACCACACCGCCTCGGGCGTGGCGCTCGTCGGCGGCGGCAGCCATCCGCGCCCGGGCGAGATCTCGCTCGCGCATCACGGCGTGCTCTTTCTCGACGAGCTGCCGGAATTTGACCGGCGCGTGCTGGAGGTGCTGCGCGAGCCGCTGGAATCGGGCTCGATCAGCATCTCGCGCGCCGCGCGCCAGGCGGAGTTCCCGGCGCGCTTCCAACTCATCGCGGCGATGAACCCCTGCCCCTGCGGTCACCTCGGCGATCCCTCGGGGCGCTGCCACTGCAGCGCGGAGCGGGTGCGGGCCTACCGCGCGCGCGTCTCGGGGCCCCTGCTCGACCGCATTGACATGCACGTCGAGGTGCCGCCGGTGCCGCACGCGGTGCTGCTCGACGCCAGCGTGCGCGGCGGCGAGACCTCGGCCGATGTGCGCGCGCGCGTCGAGCGGG
>MFSY01000034.1:12858-17116 GCA_001785175.1 Candidatus Muproteobacteria bacterium RIFCSPHIGHO2_01_FULL_65_16
AGGACGCCTGCGCCCTGGATGCGACCGGGCGGCAACTGCTGGAACAGGCGATGGCGCGGCTCAATCTGAGCGCGCGCGGTTATCACCGCATCCTCAAGGTGGCGCGCACCATCGCCGATCTGGCGGAAAGCGGCCGCGTCGAGGCCGCGCACCTGGGCGAGGCGATCCAGTACCGCTGCCTCGACCGCAACCAGCTCAACTGACCCGGCGGCCGCCGCCCGGCGCCGTTTTTGCATTCGCCCGGGTTTGGTGCTTACATAAATATAGCTATCAGCTATCAGCTATCAGCGGGACGGAAAATATGCCATTGAGCGAGGAGCAGACGATATGAAAACGAAACACGCATTGCAGTCATTCCCGCTGGTCGCGGTCGCGGCCATGATCGCCGCCTGCGCCGGACCGACGCGGCTCGAAAGCGATATCGGCGTCAAGGGCGCGCCGGACTGGGTGAACAAGGGCACGGCCTATGTCAACGACAAGGGCGGACGCCTGTTCCACGGGGTCGGCGCCGCCGCGCCCATGGGCGATCCCTCGCTCCAGCGCGCCACCGCCGACGACCGCGCGCGCGCCGAGGTGGCGCGGATCTTCTCGTCGTATCTCGACGTGGTCTCGAACGACTACCAGGCCGCGGCCAAATCCGGCGGCGCGGCGGCCTCCGAGGAATCGGTGTCGCGCCAGATCAAGAATTTCACCCAGGTCAATCTCGCCGGCGCCCGGATCATCGCCCGCTGGCAGGACAAGAAGACCGGCACGGTCTATGCCATCGCCGAGCTCGACGCCAAGGGCATGAAGGACACGCTCGGCCTCGCGCGCGAGATGAACGAGGACATGCGCCGCTACATCCGCGACAACGCCGACAACATCTTCGACCGGGTCACCAAGGAGAAAAGCCCATGACGCCGTTTCTTCCCATCCGCGCCGGACTGATCCCGGCGCTCGCCGCCGCGGCGCTGCTCGTCGCCGGCTGCGCGACCTCGGTCGAGCGCATCGAAACCGGCGAGGTCAAGGACCTCTCCGGGGCCTGGAACGACACCGACTCGCGCCTCGTGTCCGAGGAGATGATCCAGGACGTGCTGGCGCGCGAGTGGCTCACGGACTACACGCGCCAGCACAAGCGCCAGCCCGCGGTGATCGTGGGCGAGGTGCGCAACCTCTCGCACGAGCACATCAACGTCAACACCTTCGTCGCCGACATGGAGCGCGCCCTGATCAACTCCGGCAAGGTCAAGTTCGTCGCCTCGTCCACGGAACGCGGCGAGGTGCGCGAGGAGCGCAAGGAGCAGGAGCTGCACGCGCGCGAGGACACGCGCAAGCCCATGGGCCAGGAGCTGGGCGCGGATTACATGCTCAAGGGCACGATCAACACCATCATTGACGTCGCGGGCAAGACCCAGGTCCGGTATTACCAGGTGGACCTGACCCTGATCAGCCTGGCCGACAACGGCAAGGCCTGGGTCGGGCAGAAGAAGATCAAGAAACTGGTCAAACGCAGCAATCTCCGGTTCTGATCCGCATGCGCGCCCGTGCGCGTGAACCGGGCGGCGGCGCGCCCGCATCCGGCGCCGTCACGCCGCGGCTGGCGCTGGTCGCGGTCCTGCTCGCGCTCGGCGGCTGCGCCGGTTACAGCGATTCCTTCGATCCGATCGCGGCCAGCCTCGCGGAGCAGCGCTACGACCGGGCCCTGGAGGCGCTGGAGCGGCGGCCGCCCGCGCGCCGCGACCAGGTGCTGTATCTGCTCGACCGCGGGATGCTGCTGCGCATGAACCGCGATTTCGCCGGCTCGAACCAGGCGCTCGAGGCGGCGCAGGCGCGCATCGCGGAGCTCTACGGCAAGAGCGTCAGCGAGGAATCGCTGGCGTTCGTGATCAACGACGCCACCCGCAGCTATGTCGGCGAGGAGCACGAGCAGGTGCTCATGCACCTGTACAAGGCGCTCAACTACCTCGATCTCGGCGCGCGCGACGAGGCGCGCGTCGAGGCGCTGCAGGTGGACGTGAGGCTCAGGGAGTTCGGCGAGAAGGTCGGCTACGCCGAGGACGCCTTCGCCCGCTATCTCACGGGCATCATCTACGAGGATCGCGGCGAATGGAGCGACGCCATGATCGCCTATCGCAAGGCCTACGACGGCTACCGGAAATACCGCGCCGACTATGCCGTGGACATCCCGCAGTTCCTGAAACAGGACCTGCTGCGCCTGGCGAGCCGTCAGGGACTGCGCCAGGAGCTGGCGCGGTACCAAAAGGAATTCGCCCTGGACCGCTGGATGAGCCTCGATGAGTTGCGCGCGCAGGGCGAGTTGATATTCATCCTGCACGCCGGTCTGGCGCCGATCAAGCGCGAGCACGCCGTCACCCTGCCCGACCCGCAGAGCGGACACCTGGTGCGCATCTCCCTGCCGTACTACGAATCGCGCCCGGCGGACGTCGCCCGCGCGCGCCTCACGGTCGGCGGGGCGGAGGTGGCGACCGCGCTGGTCGAGGACGTAGAGGCCATCGCCCGGAAGAGCCTGGCGGCCAAGATGCCGGCGATCAGCGCGCGCGCCGCGGCGCGCGCCGTGGTCAAGAGCCAGCTGGCGCGGGCCGCGCGCGAGGGCGGGCGCGGCGGCGGCGATCGTGACAACGCCCTGGCCGCGATCGTCCTCGGCCTCGGCGTCGAGGTGGCCTCGCTTCTGACCGAGCGCGCCGACACCCGCGGCTGGCTCACGCTGCCGCACGACATCCAGCTCGCGCGCCTGCCCTTGCCGCCCGGGAGCCACAAGATTAAAGTGGATTTGCTGGACCGGAACGATCAGGTCGTCGCCGTGCGCGAGTACGCGGACGTCGTGATCCGCAGGGGGCGGAAGACCTTCATCTCGCAGCACTGGATTTCACCCCGGCCCTACACCTGGAGGACGCCATGAGAAACACCCTGGTCATCGTCGCCGCCGCCGCGGCCCTGCTTGCGGGTTGCGCCTCCGGGCCCGACTGGCTGACGGGCGAGAGCGATCGCTATCGGAGCGCGCAGTATCTGCTCGGGCGCGGCGAGGCGGCGAGCCTCGAGGAGGCCAAGGACCGGGCGCGCGCCGACCTCGCCAAGATCTTCGAGGTCACGGTGGCCGTGGACACCGAGGATATCCAGACCTACAAGACCGCCGGCCGGGAACGGCCCGCCGGCGAATACGCCGCCCAGGCGCGCCGGCGCATCACCACGCGCGCCGAGCGCATCGTCCAGGGCATACAGATCGCGGAGCTGTGGCAGGACCCGGACAGCGGCGCGCACTACGCGCTCGCGGTGCTGCCGCGGGCGCAGGCCGCGGCGAGCCTGCGCCAGGAGATCGAACGGCTCGACGCCGTCACGCGCGACGAGCTCGAGCGCGCCCGCATGACCGGCGATCTGCTGCTCCGGATCGGCATCGCGAGCCGCGCCTACGAGGCCCAGCTCGAGCGCCAGTCGTATCAGAAATCGCTCAAGATCGTGGACGTCACCGGCCGTGGGATCGCGCCGCCGTGGGAGCTCGACCGGCTGCGCGCCGACCTGGGCGAGTTGCTGGGCCGCGTGCGCGTCGCCCCGCGCGTCGTGCGCGACGACGCCGGCGGCCTGGACACGGTCGCGGGCGGCGCGCTCGCCGCCGCCGGGTTCCTGATCGAGACCGGGCAGAATCCGGGATATCTGCTCGAGACCGCGCTCGAGCTCGACGACCTCGGACTCCGGGACGGCTGGTTCTGGACGCGCGGCGTGCTCGAGGTGCGCCTCGTGGAGGTCGCCGGGAGCCGCGTGCGCGGCACCCAGCGCTGGGCCATCAAGGTCGCGGCGACCGACAGCACGGCCGCGCGTCGCCGCGCGCTCGATGAGGCGGACAAGATCCTCAAGCGCGACCTGCGCGCCACGCTCATCGGCTTCGCCGCCGCGAAGTGACGCGCCCGGCGGCCGGTCTTCAGCCCGAAGATTTTAGCTGATGGCTGCTTGCTCTCAGCGCACTTCACCGAGGAGCGTCTCCGTCATCTGCTGCGCCTGCACGCCATAGCCGCCGCCGAAGAGGTTCAGATGATTGAGCACGTGATAGAGGTTGTATAGCGTCTTGCGCACCGCGTAGCCGGCGTCGAGCGGCCAGCTCTCGCGGTAGGCGGCGTAAAAACCGGCCGAGAAACCGCCGAACAGCTCGGTCATCGCCAGGTCCGCCTCGCGGTCGCCGTAATACACCGCCGGATCGAAGATGACCGGCTCGCCGTCGCCGGTGGCGGCGGCGTTCCCGCCCCAGAGATCGCCGTGCAGCAGCGCG
>MFSY01000035.1:0-7589 GCA_001785175.1 Candidatus Muproteobacteria bacterium RIFCSPHIGHO2_01_FULL_65_16
GGGCCGCGCCCTTGCCGCGCGGGCGCCCGGCACGTAGGCTTGGCGAACGTAAACCGAGAACCGCAAACAAGGCATAAATCGAGTCTGACCCTAATGGATTCCCGAGCGCACCCTGGAGGAGGCGATCCAGCGCACCGGTATCCGCCTCACCACCTACTGCGTGATGCCCAACCACTGGCACCTGCTCCTCTGGCCTCGGGGCGACGATGAGCTTTCGGAAACACTGCGCTGGCTGACTGTCACCCACACCCAGCGCTGGCATGCCGCGCACCGGACCGCCGGCACCGGACCCCTCTACCAGGGGCGCTTCAAGTCCTTCCCGGTCCAAACCGACGAGCACTTCCTGACCGTGGCGCGCTACGTCGAGCGCAACGCCCTGCGGGCCAACCTGGTACGACGGGCCGAGAACTGGCGCTGGGGAGGCCTCTGGCGTCAACACCGGGGCGACGCCAAAGCCAAGGCCCTCCTGAGCGATTGGCCCGTCCCGCGCCCCCGAAACTGGCTCACCTACGTCAATCGGCCCGAGACCGCGCAGGAGCTTGAAGCCCTGCGGGGCAGCGTCCAGCGCGGGCGCCCGTACGGCGGCGAGCCGTGGCAGGCTCGTGTGGCCAAGCGTCTTTCTCTAGAATCGACCCTGCGGCCGCGTGGCCGACCCAAGAAGGAAGACGATGGGCTTTGAAAAGACTCCCGACCCCTTTTCCCCCTCCGGTAGATGTCGAGCTTCTCGGCGCCGGGCCAGGGTGCGAGGGCCCAATCGCCAGCCGGCAGCGATTCCCGCCGCCCGAGCACCAGCGCGCCGCCGGGGCGCAGGCGCTCCAGCAGGCGCCGCAGGGCGTTGCTTTGCCCTTGCTCGTCGAAATAGGTGAAGGCCAGGTTGCGGCACAGGATGAGATCGAACACGCCCGGCGGCATTTCTTCTCGTATGTCCTGGCGCAGAAACTCCACATCCCGCCTGTAGGCCGCGCGCAGGCAGTAGCCGCCGTCCTCGCGCTCGAACGCCGCCTCGCGCCACGCGCGCGGCAGGTGCTTCAGGCTGCCGGCGGAATAGCAGGCGCCGCGGGCGCGCAGCAGTATCTCCTCCAGCACGTCGGTGGCGACGGTGTGCAGCGTCATCTGCGGAAACTGCGGTGCCACCGCGAAGCGCCACGCGAGCATCAGGGTATACGGCTCCTCGCCCGAGGCGCAGCCGAGGCTCGCAGCGCGCAGCTCATGCGCACCGCGCGCGGCCGCGTCCCGCGCCAGCGCGGGCAGGACGGTCGCGGCGATGAAATCGAACACCGCCTTGTCGCGGTAGAAACTGGAGATGGTGATCGGGCAGAGGCGGTCGAGGACACGCCACTCCGCCGGAACGCGCTCAAGATAGGCGCGGTAGTTCAGCGTCCCGGGCAATCCCAGCTCCTGCATCCGCCGGCCGACGCGCTTGCAGATCTGGCGCCGCACCTTGCGGTATCCCTCCCAGCACAGGCCGAGCCGCGGCAGCGCCCAGCGCAGGAACCCGATGCACTCGGAGTCTTTCATGGGAGAGCGTTCAGCGGTCGGCTTTCAGCGATCGGCATGATCGCCTTGCCCTCTCCCCCTTGCGGGGGAGGGGACTTTTCAACAAACTGCCGATGACTTGTGCCGTTGGGCACGAACGTGGATCACGAGATGCTCGGCGTTTCGTGGCACCGGCCGGCGCGGCGACTCAGCGGCGCCAGCTCACGCGCAGGATGTTGGCCTCGTCCGTGTACTGGTAGTCGAGCTCGCCGTGATAGGCGTGGTGCACGGCGTCGCCGATGGCGCGCGCCATCTGCATGTCCGTGGTGGTGATCATGACGTCGTCGTCCTGGGCGTCGAGCGTCATGATCCGCCGCAGCGGGTGCTCGGCCTTCTCGCGCGCCTCGACGTTGCGCGCGAGATGCAGGATCTCGTCGCGGTGCTGTTGCAGAAACGGCCCGCCGAGCGTGAGGTAGCCGCCGGGGTAGCGGTCGTGGATCCGGTGGCACGCCGGGCACAGGGCGCGGTGGGCGCCGGCGGGGGCGGCGAGCCACTGCCATCTGCCCTTGTGGTACACGGCCCCGCATTCGTTGCAGACCGTCGGCTCCTGCGGTTTGGCTCTGAGTTTGTAGGTGTCGTGCTCGTGTTCCCGGATCAGCCGGTCGCGCCGCATCCGGCGCGTCTTGTTTATGTTATACCCGTTCACCATGGCCTGTTCTCCCGCAAGTTGTTCAAGGGTCCGGCCGCGTCGGCCGGTTCCGGCCGGCGACCTTATTCCTCCTCGCCTTCCTCCTTTTCCGTTCCCTCCGTGGCGCCGCGCTCTTCGAGCGGCTCGTTCCAGTCCGACTTCGTCATGTCGGTTTCGGTGTAGCCGAGATCGTCCGGCTCGACGCCGTCCATCGGCCCGGTCCAGTCCTCCGGCGGCTCGATCGGCTCGATCTCGAGCCCATACCAATCGTCCAGGTCCAGCTCCTCCACGTCGCCGTCGAAATGCTGGATATCAACCGTGCCCTCGATCTGGTCCACGGACGTGATCTGGAACCGGTACCCCTTGTCGAGGTGCCGGTACCACTGTGCTACCACGGGATCGTTTTCTATGGGCATGGCCGTCCTCCGTATGCTACTCCTTGCGCGTCCAGATGCCGCGTTCGATGCATTGCAACAGCTCGCTGCCGCTCAACACGAACTGGCCGATCGGATAGCGGGCGTCGTTGAAATAGCACGCGCCTTCCTCCAGTTCGAGATCGAGCGACAGCTCGCTGTTCTCCTCCGCCCGGTCGAATATCGGCGACGTCTTGCGTTCCGGGTCCGGGGTCCCGACCTGGGGTGCATGGCGTGGCTTGATCATCGTTTCTCCCTCGCGTTGTCCGGTCTGTTGTGTATCTGCGAATTCATTAGAGCCAAGCCCGCGGGCGGCGGCATTGATCTAACTCAAATTAGGGAGCGGGACCCGAAAGCAGTATTGACGTAAATCAAAGTATCAAAAAACCGGTTGTTCATAGAATCCACAAGCTAAAGAGATCCAATGGAAGGAGGAACAGTCATGGCGAAAATGAAGGTAGCAAAGAAAGAACCGACGGGCGGCGTGGCCGGCCAGCAGGGCCAACCCGGCCGACTGGTCCCGGAGGCCGAGCGGCAGCACATGGTCGCCGAGGCCGCCTATTTCCGGGCGCTGGAGCGTGGCTTCACCGGCGGCGACTCCGTGGATGACTGGCTGGTGGCCGAGCGCGAGATCGGTCGGTTGCTGCCCAGCCCGGAGCAGCAGAAAGAGGAACTCGAGGCGTATGAAAAGTTGCGCCTGGAGTTGAAGCGGCGCCTGACCGAGGTGCGCGACACGATCAACGCCGAGACCATCCGCCAGGTCTTCGACAAGGCGGCCGCGCGGCTCAAGGAGGCCGGCGAGTACACCGCCGACACCGTTGACAAGGTCGCGGCCAGCATCGAGAAAGACATCGCCGGCGCCGCGGCGAAGATGGGGCCGCGCTGGGAGGCGTTCACGGAGAAGAGCGCCGACCTGTTCGGGGTCTGGCGCGACCGCGGCGGCATGTTCCTCGCGCGCGCCGCCGGCGCCGTGGGCGAATGGCTGCAGCGGTCGGGGGTCAAGCTGGGGCAGCGCGTTTACCGCACCGGCGAGATGGCCGCGCCCGGGACCTTCGAGTGCACCGCCTGCGGCGAGCGCACGGAGTTGCAGACACCGGCCCACCTGCCGGCATGCGGTCACTGCCAGAAGATGGAGTTTCGGCGCTGCTGAGCCGCTCCGCGCCGGTGTTCACGGCGCGATGATTTTCAGGATCTTGCCGCTCTTGTGATCGGCGAGGTAAAGCTCGCCGCGTTCGTCCACCCCGAAGCTGCTGACGTTATGGCGCAGACGCGCGAGCTCGCGGTTGACCGTCACGCGCGCGCCGTCGTAGCGCAGGCCCCACAGGCGTCCGCTGACGTAGTCGGCGTAGAGATAGACGCCGCACAGGGCCGGGAACTCCGCGCCGCGGTAGACGAAGCCGCCGGTGACGGACTCGCCCGCGGGATGGCGATAGACCTGGATCGGCGGCCTGAGCCCGGTCCGGTCGCAGTCGGGATTGACGCCCGGCGTGCAGATGTCGCCCTCCATGATGTTCCAGCCGTAGTTGCCGCCCTTCTCGATGACATCAATCTCTTCCGCGTCGTCCTGGCCCACGTCGGCGAGGAAGAGCCGGCCGGTCGGCGCGTCGAACGAAAAGCGCCACGGATTGCGCAACCCATAGGCCCAGATCTCGGCGCGGCGATCCTTTCCGCCGGCGAACGGGTTGTCCCTGGGAATTGAGTAACGCAAGGGCGGTGTCTCGCGGTCCACGTCAATGCGCAGCAGCTTGCCGAGCAGGCTTGCGAGGTTCTGCCCGTTCCCGTGCGGGTCGTCGCGCCAGCCGCCGTCGCCCATGCCGATGTAGAGGTACCCGTCCGGGCCGAAGGCGAGCTGGCCGCCGTTGTGGTTGCCGTATGGCTGTTGGATCTCGAGCAGCACCGTCTCGCTCTTGCGCTCGGCGCGGTTGCGGTCGCGGCGTTTGAACCGGGAGATGCGGGTGTAGAGGCGGTCCGCGCGCGTGGTGTAGTCAACATAGAACAGGCCGTTTTCCCGGTAGCGCGGGTGGAACGCGACGCTCAGCAGCCCCTTCTCGCCGCCGCTCTCCACGCGGTCGCTGATGTCGAGGAACGGCTCCGGCAGCACCCGTCCGTCTTCAACGATGTGGATGACGCCGCGCTGCTCGACGACGAACAATCTCCCGCCGCCGTCACCGGCGTGCGCCACGTGCGTGGGATTTTTGAAACCGCCCGCGACCTCCTGAAATGCGACGTCCGGGATCGGCGCGGTTGGGCCCTTGTCCGCACACGGCGCGGCATGGGCCGCCGTGGCCGCGCACAGAAGCGCGAAAAATATGCCTGCCTTCGGATACGGCACGTTTGTTCTCCTTCCTGTCATACAATCAGTGGCGGCGTCCGCGGGCGCCGCGCCGGCCGGCTCCGACCGGCCAAGCGTGGCCGGTCCGCCCGTAAAAGGCCGCCGCGCCTTGTCAGGGAGGGCGCCGGCAAAGTACCATGCGCCTTCTTTTTCCTGCACCCGGTCAAGGGCTTATGTTTCACGGCAGCATGGTGGCGCTGGTCACCCCGATGAACGAGGACGGCTCGCTCGACGTGCCGGCGCTGCGCCGGCTCGTGGATTTCCACGTCGAAAACGGCACCGAGGCCATCGTCGCGGTCGGCACCACCGGCGAGTCGCCCACGCTCGACATGGAGGAGCACTGCGAGGTCATCCGCCTGACCGTGGAGCACGCCCGCGGCCGCCTGCCGGTGATCGCCGGCACCGGCGCCAACTCCACCCGCGAGGCGATCGAGCTCACGCGCTGCGCCGAGGCCGCCGGGGCCGACGCCTGCCTGCTGGTGACGCCGTACTATAACAAGCCGACCCAGGAGGGACTGTACCTGCACCACAAGGCCGTGGCCGAGGCCGTGCCGATCCCCCAGATACTATATAATGTACCCGGCCGCACCGCCTGTGACATGCTGCCCGAGACCGTCGAGCGTCTGTCCCACATCCCCAACATCGTCGGCATCAAGGAGGCCACGGGCGACATGGATCGCGCGCGCGACATCCTGCGCCGCTGCGACGACCGGCTGGATCTGTACTCGGGGGACGACGCCACCGCCCTGGATTGCATCCTGCTCGGGGCCAAGGGCGACATCTCGGTCACGGCCAACGTCGCCCCGCGGCTGATGCACCAGATGTGCCAGGCCGCGCGCGCGGGCAAGGAGGGCGAGGCGCGGGCGCTCAACGACCGCCTCATGGGTCTGCACAAGCACCTCTTCGTCGAGGCCAACCCGATTCCCGTGAAGTGGGCACTAAAGGAGATGGGGCTGATCCAAGGTGGTATCCGGTTGCCGCTGACGCCGCTTTCGGCCCGGCACCACGAGACGGTGCGCCAGGCGCTGCGCGCGGCGGGGGCTATATCCTGAACATGATTATCACCGCAGAGGCGCGGAGTGGGCACGCGATTGGCAATTGGCGATTGGCTATCAGCTTAAGCAAGCGAACGCCGATCTCACCGCAGAGACGCGGAGGCGCGGAGAGAAAAGCGAAGATGAAGTGGACTATGAACAAGACACTGACACTGGCGGCAAGACTTCTCCTGGGTCTGTTGGCGGCGGCGGTGACCGCCGGCTGCCAGACGGTCAACGAGAAGCGCATGATTGATTACAAGACCACCCGGACCCTGCCGCCGCTGGACATCCCGCCGGACCTTTCGATCCCGCCGCAGGCGGACGTCCCGGCGACCGCGGCCCCGGCGGAGACGGCCACGTTCTCGAAATTCACCGCCGCCAAGAACGCCGCCGCCGGCGCGCCCGCCGCCGCGGGCGTGCTTCCGGAGTTCCCGGACGTCCGGCTCGCGCGCGACGGCCAGGTGCGCTGGCTCGTGGTGAAGGCCGCGCCCGAGGGCCTCTGGCCCAGGGTGCGCGAGTTCGTGCTGAGCAACGGCCTGTTGATTGACAAGGAAAATCCGCAGACCGGCGTCATCGAGACCGACTGGGCGGAGAACCGCGCCAAGGTCGGGACGACGGGCCAGACGATGCTGGCGAAGTGGCTGGGCACCGCCTACTCGACTGACGTGCGCGACAAGTTTCGCATCCGTCTCGAGCGCGGCGCCGCGCCGGGCACGACCGAGATCTATCTCAGCCATCGGGGGATGGAGGAGACCGTCACCGCGGGCGTGACCCCGGCCGACGCGGGCAAGATCGTGTGGCGCTCGCGCCCGTCCGATCCCGAGCTCGAGGCCGAGATGCTGCGCCTGCTGCTGGTCCATCTCGGCCGGAGCGAGGAGCAGGCCAGGGCCGCGGTCGCCCCCGCCGCGCCGCAGCAGCCGGCGGAGCGCGCGCGGCTCGGCCGCAGCGGCCAGAGCGCGTTCCTGAGCCTGGAGGACAGTCTGGATCGCGCCTGGCGCCGCATCGGGCTGTCGCTCGACCGCATCGGATTCACGATCGAGGACCGCGACCGCTCGCGCGGCATTTACTACGTCCGCTACATTGATCCGGACCGCCCCGAACAGAAGCAGGGATTCTTTTCGCGGATGATCGGCGGCGAGGAGAAAAAACCCGGCGAGCAATTTCAGATCCATCTCAAGCCCGCCGACGCCGGCACCGCGGTCGAGGTGCTGGACAAGGACGGCGCGCCGGAGGCCTCGAAGACCGGCGAGCGCATCCTGAGCCTGCTTTACGAACAACTCAAGTAACAATAATTTGGAACCACAGATGCACACGGATGAACACAGATTAAGAAATAATGCTATCAGCTATCAGCGGTCAGCTATCAGCTAAAGCATGATTTTCACCGCGGAGGCGCAGAGGCGCGGAGAAAATAAGCTATCAGCTAAGTGAGCGATCAGCTATCAGCTAAATTAGCTATCAGCTATCAGCTATCAGCTATCAGCTTGAACCGTGCCCCAAGGGCTTCGGAACACCAAGGGCAACGGAAGCACAGACCTGAGTGTGTGGTTTTTCGGGTCCACGTATGGCGCAAACCCGAGCACCGCAGGGCTTTGGGAGAGCGCCCCGAAGGGGGCGCGGACAGGATGTCCGCGCCTGATCTT
>MFSY01000035.1:7680-9906 GCA_001785175.1 Candidatus Muproteobacteria bacterium RIFCSPHIGHO2_01_FULL_65_16
ACCCACAAGTAACACGCCGCCCGCAGGGCGGCTCGATTCGAATGTGTTGGGTAGACCGCTCGTATTTCAACAGAGGCTGAAAAATTCATTTTTCAGCAATCTGCTAGAGTAAATTTATGGCCCGCGAACCTGATTCCATCCCCGCGCCGCGGCCGCAGGCCATGCGGATACTGAATCTGCGCGGCCCCGGGGCGCTGTCCCCGTTCCGGCGGGAACGGATGTTGCGCGCGTTGCAGGCGGTCGCGCCCCGCATCGAACAGGCGCGCGCCCGCTACTGGCACTTCGCGGCGCTGTCCGCCGAGCTTGCGACGGCGGAGACGGCGACCCTGAACCGCCTGCTGACCTACGGCCCGCGCGGCGAGGCGGCGGAGGACGAGGCCACGCCGGGCGAGCTGCTGCTCGTGGTTCCGCGTCTCGGCACGATCTCCCCCTGGTCCAGCAAGGCCACCGACATCGCCCAGCGCTGCGGCCTGGCCAAGGTCCGGCGCCTGGAGCGGGGCGTCGCCTGGCGCCTGGTCAAAAGCGACGGCGAGCCGCTCACGGCGCTCGAGCGCGAAGACCTGGCGCCGCTGATTCACGACCGCATGACGGAAAATGTTCTGCCGGACTTTTCCCAGGTAGCGGAGCTTTTCCGCGAGGCGACGCCCGCGCCCATCAAGGTGGTGGATATCCTCCAGGGCGGCCGGGAGGCGCTCGCCGCCGCCGACAGGGAACTGGGCCTGGCGCTGTCGGCGGACGAAGTGGACTACCTGCTGGACAGCTTCACGCGCTTGCGGCGCAATCCCACCGACGTCGAGCTCATGATGTTCGCGCAGGCGAACTCCGAGCACTGCCGGCACAAGATCTTCAACGCCGACTGGGTCATAGACAAGAAACGCCAGAAGCAGTCGCTGTTCGCCATGATCCGCGAGACGCACGCGCAGAACCCCAAGGGGACGCTGGTCGCCTACGCCGACAACGCCGCCGTCATCGAGGGCGGGCGCGGCATGCGGTTCTTCGCCGATCCGCGCACGCGCGCGTACGCCTACCGCGAGGACGACACGCACATCCTGATGAAGGTCGAGACGCACAACCACCCGACCGCGATCTCGCCGTATCCCGGGGCGGCCACGGGCTCGGGCGGCGAGATCCGCGACGAGGGTGCGACCGGCCGCGGCGCCAAGCCGAAGGCGGGCATCACCGGATTCTCCGTCTCCAACCTGCGCCTGCCCGGCGCCGAGCGGCCGTGGGAGCAAGATCACGGCCGGCCGGGACGCATCGAGAGCGCCCTCAAGATCATGCTCGACGGGCCGATCGGCGCCGCCGCCTTCAACAACGAATTCGGGCGGCCGAACATCGGCGGCTACTTCCGCACCTTCGAGCAGGAGGCGGCGGGCGAGGTCCGCGGTTATCACAAGCCGATCATGCTCGCGGGCGGCATCGGCAACATCCGCGGCGGCCATGTCCACAAGGCGCCGATCCCCGCGGGCGCGAGCCTGATCGTGCTCGGCGGGCCGGCGATGCTGATCGGTCTCGGCGGCGGCGCCGCCTCGAGCCTCATGACCGGCGCCAGTCACGAGGAACTGGATTTCGCCTCGGTGCAGCGCGCCAACGCCGAGATGCAGCGGCGCTGCCAGGAGGTGATTGATCAATGCTGGGCCCTGGGCGGGGAGAACCCGATCCTCTCGATTCACGACGTCGGCGCCGGCGGGCTCTCGAACGCGCTGCCCGAGCTGGTCCACGGCGCCGGACGCGGCGGGCGCTTCGGGCTGGGCGCGATCCCGAACGCCCAGCCCGGCATGTCGCCGATGGAGATCTGGTGCAACGAGGCGCAGGAGCGCTACGTGCTCGCGGTCGAGCGCGACCGGCTCGAACTGTTCCGGGAAATCTGCGCGCGCGAGCGCTGTCCCCATGCGGTCATCGGCGCGGCGACGGAGGAGCAGCGCCTGGTGCTGGAGGACGATCGCACCAACGTCCGTCCACCCGCCGCCGCTGGCGCGCGGCCGATTGATCTCGATCTCTCCGTGCTGTTCGGCAGGCCGCCGAAGCTGCTGCGCGACGTCCGGCGCGTCAGGCGCAAGCCGACGCGCTTCACCACCAAGGGCCTGGACCTGAAGGAGGCGGCGTATCGCGTGCTGCGCCTGCCGGCGGTGGCGGGCAAGACCTTCCTCGTGACCATCGGCGACCGCAGCGTCACCGGTCTCGTCGGCCGCGACCAGATGGTGGGGCCGTGGCAGGTGCCGTGCG
>MFSY01000035.1:9918-18180 GCA_001785175.1 Candidatus Muproteobacteria bacterium RIFCSPHIGHO2_01_FULL_65_16
TGACCGCGAGCGGCTACGAAAGCTACACCGGCGAGGCCATGGCCATGGGCGAGCGGCCGCCGCTGGCGCTGATTGATCCGCCCGCGAGCGGCCGCATGGCCGTCGGCGAGGCCTTGACCAATATCGCCGCGGCGCGCATCCAGAAACTGCCGGACGTCAAGCTGTCGGCGAACTGGATGGCGGCGGCGGGTCACCCGGGCGAGGACGCCGCGCTGTACGACACCGTGCGCGCCGTGGCGCTGGAGCTCTGTCCCGCGCTCGGGATCTCCATCCCCGTGGGCAAGGATTCCCTGTCCATGCAAACGGTCTGGCAGGACGCGCAGGGCGGGAGCCGCGCGGTGACCGCGCCGCTGTCGCTGATCGTGTCCGCCTTCGCGCCGGTGCTGGACGTGCGCAAGACGCTCACGCCGCAGCTGCGCACCGACAGGGGCGACACCGATCTGATCCTGATTGATCTCGGCAAGGGCAAGAACCGGCTCGGCGGCTCGGCCCTGGCGCAGGTCCACGGCGCGCTCGGGGGCGAGGCGCCGGATATTGACGACCCGCGGACGCTGCGGCTGTTTTTTCACATCATCCAGGCGCTGAACGAGCTCGGATTCGCGCTGGCGTATCACGACCGCTCCGACGGCGGGCTGTTCGCGGCCGTGTGCGAGATGGCCTTCGCCGGCAAGACCGGCGTGAACGTGGACCTGACGGATCTCGGCGGCGATCCGCGCGCGGCGCTCTTTTCCGAGGAGCTCGGGGCGGTGCTGCAGGTGCCGCGGGCGCACCGCAACGGCATCCTCGGCGCGCTCAAGAAGGCCGGCCTCGGGCGCCATTCGCATGTCATCGGGACGCTGACGCGCGACGACATCATCGGCTTCCGCTACCGCGACCAGGAGATATTCTACGACTCGCGCGTCAACCTGCAGCGCGCCTGGTCGGAGACGACCCTCCACATGCAGTCGCTGCGCGACAACCCGCAGGCGGCGCGCGAGGAGTACGACCGGATCCTGGACACCGGCGATCCGGGCCTGAGCGCGCGGCCGACGTTCGATCCCGCCGACGACGTGGCGGCGCCGTTCATCGCGCGTGGCGCGCGCCCGCGCATCGCGATCCTGCGCGAGCAGGGCGTCAACGGCCAGCTGGAGATGGCGGCCGCCTTCGACCGCGCCGGGTTCACGGCCGTGGACGTGACCATGAGCGACATCATCGAGGGGCGCGCGCGGCTTTCGGACTACAAGGGCTTCGCCGCCTGCGGCGGGTTCTCCTTCGGCGACGTGCTCGGCGCCGGCGAGGGCTGGGCGAAGTCAATCCTCTTCAACGGCCGCGCGCGCGACGAGTTCAGCGCCTTCTTCGCCCGCGGCGACACCTTCGCGCTCGGCGTGTGCAACGGCTGCCAGATGATGTCGAGCCTGCGCGAGATCATACCGGGCGCGGAACACTGGCCGCATTTCGTGCGCAACGCCTCCGAGCAGTTCGAGGCGCGCACGTGCATGGTGCAGGTACCGCAGAATCCGTCCATCTTCCTTCAGGGAATGCTGGGGTCCATGCTTCCGATCGCCGTCGCCCACGGCGAGGGGCGCGCCGAGTTCCGCGACCCGCAGCACGTGCAGCGGATCATTCTCGACCGGCTCGTGACGCTGTGCTTCGTGGACAATCGCGGCGACCTCGCCCAGACCTACCCGTACAATCCCAACGGCTCGCCGCACGGCATCACCGGCCTCACCACGCCGGACGGCCGCTTCACCATCACGATGCCGCATCCGGAGCGCGTCTTCCGCGCCGTCGCCAACTCCTGGCGCCCGGACGACTGGGGCGAGGACGGCCCGTGGCTGCGCATGTTCCGCAACGCGCGTGTGTGGGTGGGATAACCGCAGGTACGAGGGGCGAGCTGTTCGAACAGCTACCGGGATGACATGGCTAAAAAGTCGAAGAAGAGCGATCTGCTGACATTGTCCCAGGCGGCCAAGGCCTACGGCTATTCGAGCGACTACCTGCGCCGGCTCGCGGAGAAGGGCCGGCTCAGGGCCGACAAGCTCGGCCATCAGTGGCTCACGACCTCCGAGGATGTAAGAAACTTCCTTGTCAGCCGCGAGAAGCGCGGCGTCTATAAAAAGCGCGTCCCCAAGGCGTAGCTTCCAAATAGCACGGACTCGTGCTATTGTGGCGGCATGCCTGAAAACCAGGCCCGGAGTATCCGGGTATTCCACGTGCGAACGACGAATCCGGCCGCAGGCCGCCGGCGCTTTCATCGTGTCCCGCCCCCCGATGCAGCGGATCTGGTTCAATATGATACGGATATGCTGCAAGATGCAGCGGATCATCTGTAGACGGGCGTAGCTCCTGCGACTGGAATAGGGTCATGGGAAGGATGGCGAGGGACCGGCTGGCACAGAGAATGCGGATGCTGCGCACGATTCACGGCTGGTCGCAGGAGGAGCTCGCGCAGGCCAGCGGGCTGCACCGCACATACATAAGCCTCATCGAACGTTCCGGCTGCAATGTCAGCCTGGATAATCTGGAAAAGCTGGCGGACGCATTCGAGCTGCCGCTGCCCGAGCTGCTGAGCGCCGCCGACACCACGCGCATCGGGGAACGCCTGCTGGTGGCGCTGACAAGAAGAGTAAAACCGAAGGAGGCGTGAAACGTGCTCATACTTACCCGCAGGCAGGGCCAGCTCGTGCGGATCGAGCCTGATCCGCGGCTGGATCCGTCCACGCCCGTGGGCGAACTGTTTCTCGACGGCCCGATCGAGGTGCTGGTCACCCACATATCGGGCTCCCAGGTAAGGCTCGGCATCCTCGCGCACCCGAGCCTGGTCATCCTGCGGAACGAGCTGTACGACAAGGGCGGGCGGCCCGACCCGGATGTCGTTTCCGAATCGAGGCAAAAAAGTAAATGAATATAGTCAGTTATCATCGGAATCCGCGGCTGGCATGGGATTTGCCATGTATTTGGCAGGTTTCCACACGGGAAGGTATTCATCATGAAACGGATATTTCGTTACGCGACCGTCACGCTCGCAGCCGTGGCGCTGCTGCTGTTGTATGCGCCCGGCGCGGCGGCGAGTTCGATGATGTATATATACGAACTGCCGGACGGAACACGGATCGTGACCGATTACGCCCTGAGCAACAAACATTATCGCCTGGTCCGGACGGGGTATAACCCTTTCGGCGTGGGGCACCTGTCGGTGAGCAAGGACAGCCAGTTCTTCCGCGTTGACGCCTCGGCCTACGACGATCTGATCCGGCGTATCGCCGCCGAGCATGAGGTTGATTTCGCGCTGGTCAAGGCGATCATTCACGCCGAGTCCGCGTTCAATCCATACGCCAAATCCACGAAAGGCGCGCTCGGTCTGATGCAGGTGTTGCCGGAGACCGCGCGGCGCCACGGCGTCGAGGACCTCCACGATCCGGCACGCAACATCGAGGCCGGCGTGCGCTATATCAAGCACCTGTCGCGGCTCTTCAAAAATAGAAACTATCTCGTTATCGCGGCCTATAACGCCGGCGAGAACGCCGTGATCCGCCACCGCGGGATTCCGCCCTATCCGGAGACGCAGCTCTACGTGCGCAAGGTGCTGCGGTTCAAGCGCGAGTATGCGAAGGGCTAGCTACAAGCTATAAGCTGCAAGCTGCAAGTTGCGAGCATGGGTTCACACCTCCGCCGGCTTGCGGCTTGAAGCTTTAGTTCAACTGAATCCGCTGTCCCCACGGCACGCCGGCCTTGCCCTTCACCAGCCAGATGACGGGGTAGGGCGGTTCGCGTTCGGGGAACTCGCCCTCGGCGTCGGTGAAGTAGAGCAACAGACCGGGCGCCCGGTCCATGCGTTCGACCCACTCGAAGGTGGGGGTGAAGCGCGTCCCGCCGCCGCCGGGCAACGCCTTGGGCGGCGCCAGCTCCTCCCACGGTTCGTAGGTCCAGGGGCCGTCGGGCGCGAGGCGCGCATCGCAGGCGTGCAGAACGATGCGCGCGTTGATCTGGCCCTTGATGGCGTTCACCTCGCCCAGAAACTCGCGCATCTCCTCGTTGCTGATCGAGCCGCTGGTGTCTATGACGATCACCAGCTCGGCCTGGGCGCTGCGCAGGCTGGGAAGGATGGCCGCGCCCTCGCGCCTGCTCGGGCGCGCGAAGCTGTAGTCGGTGCGCGCGCAGGCGGTCATGTAGCGCGCGAGCAGCATGCGCCACGGCAACCGCGGTTGCAGCAGGTGATCCACCAGGCGCGCCATGGAGCCGCCGAGCTTGCCCGCGCGCAGGGCCGATTGCGCCGCGCCGGCCAGGCGCTGCTGCCACTGCTGGCCGAGCGCCTCGCGCTCGGCGCCGCTCGGCGACGGCGGTCGCGGCGCGCCGCCAGCCGGTTCGCCCGGGAACCCGGCGTTTTCGTTCCGCGGTCCATCCGGCGGCGCTCCGTCCCCGTCGCCGCCACGATGACCGCCCCGGCCGGACTCGTGCTCGGCATCGTCATAGAGGTGCTGGTCGAGCGGCTGTTCCGTGGTGAGGTCCTGAATAAGAGGATAAATCTCCTCCGCCGTCATGTCCCTGTAGGCATCGGCGAGCAGCGCCCCCGGCGGCGGCGCGAGCCCGTCCGCGGCGAGCAGGGTGTTGATGGCGTAGTCGCAGGCGATGTCCCAGCGACGCTGGATGCGGTGACGCCGGCGGTTCATGTGTGACAGGGCGCAGTGCAGCGCCTCGTGCGCCAGGATGAACTTGGTCTGCTCCAGCGTGAGCGACTCGATGTAGGCGTGGTTGTAATACAAGGCGCGCGCGTCGGTCGCGGTCGTCCGGCACCACTTGGGATCGGCCGCGAGCAGCGGCAGGCGCAGCACCAGCGCCCCCAGGAACGGCTTGTCTATGATCAGCCAGGTGCAGGCGGTGCTGAGCTTTCTTTCGATCTCGGCCGGGGTGGCCATGGGGCTTCAGCGCACGCGCGTGGCCGCCGGCGGCTTCTGCCACAGGTCGTAGATCATGACGTCGGCGACGCTCTTGGCCCACTGCGTGAATTGCGGCAGGGTGAAGAGCTTTTCGCCGACCGCGCGCTGCATGTCGGACACCAGCATCACGCCCATCTCCCGCTGCGGGAAGCGGCCGGCGTAATCCAGGATGTGCCCGTAGACCCTGGCCTCGTTGGGGCTGCCTTTGGCGCGCACGGCGCGGCCGACGAGGGCCGAGGCCACGGCGTATTGCAGATCGGTCTCCTTCGGCATCGGGCCGGGGTTGCCGCTCACGATGGCGTCAATGTCCGGGAGGTTGTCGAGGTTGTCGAGAAAGGCCTTGAGCTCGACGCCGGCGGCCGGGCCGACGCATGCCTGCAACGCCCCGAGCAGCAGCTCCGGCTGGGCGCTGAATTTCCGCAGCGCCCGGTGGGTGAACTCCCAGGAGCGCGGGCTCGGGAACGCGACCGGGTTGTGCGCCGGATCGAAGTTGAACAACAGTTCGGGGCGAAAGCGCAGAAACGCGATCACGCGCTCGTCAATGGCGTGGCCGTGGGCCCAGGCCACCCAGTCGTCGAGATGGGCCTCCACCTCGAAGTGCGTGAACCGATTCGCGAGCGGCGCGGGCATGCTGTAGGTCACGCCGCGGTCGCCCTGGCGGTTGCCGGCGGCGAAGATCGCCCAGCCCGGCGGCACCTCGTAGGCGCCCAGGCGCCGGTCCAGGATCAGCTGATACGCCGCGGCCGACACCGTCGGCGCGGCCGAGGTGATCTCATCCAGGAACAGGACGCCCTCGAAGCCGTGCCGCACCGCGTCCGGCAGCATCGCCGGCACGGCCCATTCGACCAGCGCGCCGGCGCGAAACGGGATGCCGCGCAGATCCGTGGGCTCGAGCTGCGACAGGCGGATGTCAATCACCGGCGCCTTGTGCCCGGCGGCGACCTGCGCCACCATCTGCGACTTGCCCACGCCCGGCGGGCCCCACAGCATCACCGGCGTGTGCTGGCCTTCGCGGGCGCCGTGGTATTCGCGGTCGAGAACGGCGAGGATCTGCGCGGGACGCATAAGCTTCTCCCAAGACGATCGATCTGCGGCGGGAAACGATCTTTATGATGGATTCGGTCTACTCAGATAATAGACCATCCCGGCACAACCGCTCCAGTGGCGCCGGCCCGGTTGGCAGTTAGAGGTTCCCTTCTGTCAGCCCGTTCCCGACCGCCTTCAGCTGGCGGTGCTCCTCTTCTTCCTGCTGTAGTCTCCACATGTGGGCGTAGACGCCGCCGCGCCCGAGCAGCTCGCGGTGCGTTCCGCGCTCGACGATCTTGCCGTGCTCCATGACCAGGATCTGGTCGGCGTCTATGATGGTGGACAGGCGGTGCGCGATCACGAGCGTCGTGTGATGCGCCGCGATCTCCTTCAGCGCCGCCTGGATCGCCTTCTCCGACTTGGAGTCGAGCGCCGAGGTCGCCTCGTCGAACGCGAGGATCCGCGGATTCTTGAGCATGGTGCGGGCGATGGCCACACGCTGCTTCTCGCCGCCGGAGAGCTTGAGCCCGCGCTCGCCGACGAGCGTGTCGTAGCCGTCCGGCAGCGACTCGATGAAATGATGGATGTGGGCGTGCCCGGCCGCCCGGACGATCTCCGCGCGCGTCGCGTCCGGCCGCCCGTAGGCGATGTTGTAGTAAATGTTGTCGTTGAACAGCACCGTGTCCTGCGGCACGATGCCGATGGCCGCGCGCAGGCTTTTTTGGGTCACGTCGCGGATGTCCCGGCCGTCTATCAGGATGCGGCCGGCGGTCACGTCGTAAAAGCGGAACAGCAGGCGCGCGAGCGTGGATTTGCCGGCGCCGCTCGTGCCCACCACCGCCACCTTGCGCCCGGCGGGGATCTCAAAATCCACGTCGTGCAGGATCTGTCGGTTCGGGTCGTAGGCGAAGTCCACGTGCTCGAAGCGGATCTGACCGCGCGTGACGACGAGCTCCCCGGCGTCCGGCCGGTCGCGCACGTCGGTCGGATGCTCCAGGAGGCCGAACATGCGCTCCATGTCGGCGAGCGAGTGGCGGATCTCGCGGTACACGAAGCCGAGGAAGTGCAGCGGCATGTAGAGCTGAAGCAGGAAGGCGTTGACCAGGACCACGTCGCCCAGGGTCATGGTTCCCTGCACGACGCCCCGGCTCGCCAGCAGCATGAGCACGGTGACGCCGACGGCGATGATGAACCCCTGGCCGGCGTTGAGCACCGACAGCGAGATCTGGTTGCGCACCGCCACCTTCTCCCACGACTGGAGGTTGTCGTCGTAGCGCCGCGCCTCATACGCCTCGTTGCCGAAGTACTTCACGGTCTCGTAGTTGAGCAGGCTGTCAACGGCGCGCGTGTTGGCCTTGGAGTCCATCTCATTCATGGTGCGGCGGAAGATCATGCGCCACTCGGTGATCATGAGCGTGAAGACGACGTACGCGATCAGGGTCAGGACGGTGATGAGGCAGAACCAGGGGTCGTATTTGACCAGCAGGATGACGGCGACGAAGGCGATCTCGAGGATGGTCGGCAGGATGTTGAACAGCATGAAGTTGAGCAGGAAGCGGATGCCGGCCGTGCCGCGCTCGATGTCGCGCGACATCCCGCCCATCTGGCGTTCGAGGTGAAACCGCAGCGACAGCAGGTGCAGGTGCTCGAACACCTTGAGCGCCACGCGCCGGATCGAGCGATGCGTGACCTTGGCGAACACGACGTCGCGCAGCTCGCCGAAGAGCGTGTTGCCCAGGCGCAGCGCGCCATAGGCGAGCAGCAGGGAGACCGGCAAGACGAGCGCCACCCGCGGCCGGTCGAGGGCGTCCACGATCTCCTTCAGCACCAGCGGGATGCTGACGTTCGCCACCTTGGCGGCCGCGAGCAGCCCGAGCGCGATCAGCACCCGGGCGCGGAATTCCCACAGATAGGGCAGCAGGGTGCCGATGGTCATCCAGTCGCGGCGGCGCGCCGGGGGTTTGCCGTAGTGACGCAGGCGCATTCAGGAAAGATACAAGCAGCGAGTGGCAAGTAGCAAGCGCTGATTTCACCGCGGAGGCGCGGAGAAAATAAGCAATTAGCGATTGGCAATTAGCGATCAGCGATCAGCTAAATTAGCTATCAGCTATCAGCTATCAGCTATCAGCGGTCAGCGATCAGCTGTCAGCGATCAGCTTGAATCGCGCCATCAAGGACTCGCCGAACACCGAGGGCAACAGAAGCACAGACCTGAGATGTGTGCTTTTCTTGGGTCCCCGTATGGCGCAAACCCGAGCACCGCAAGGCTTTGGGAGAGCGCCCCGAAGGGGGCGCGGACAGGATGTCCGCGCCTGATCTT